>JADEXW010000701.1 GCA_015206935.1 Pseudanabaenaceae cyanobacterium LEGE 13415
TCCAACTTAAGCGCTTGGTCCAATTCGCGCGTAGAACAAGCCGCGAATCTTAATATCGCTTGGTTCACGCGATCCCATATCACTATCAGAAGGCTGTTCACTCTCAAACGTTCCTGCAATCTCGCCACTTGCGCTATCAATTTTTGCGACTTGCAGCGAAATCGTTCCCTGACCTAGCTGGAATCGCTTGATATTCTCTTTTCTCCGTTCGGCTGCATCTGCCGCTGAAGGAAATGCGATCGCATTATCATAACCGGTGGTCAAGCCGCGCGATTTCGGATCGAGGAAGTTAGAAGTGCGGTAGGACGGAACGCGGAAGTTTCCAGTAAAGTCGGTTGAAGTGTTGATGCTGGACGAACCGGGAGCGGTAGTTGCGACCAGGCTTTTAATCGTAAATAAGAAGGGGACTCGTTCGCCACCTGGTAATTGAAGGGTAATTGCTTGGAAGTCTAGACCATCTTCTTCTACAAAGGTCAAGCTGCCATCTGGGTTTGCCGTCAATGTTCCAGACACCGCATCGATCGACGATGTGTAGCGAGTCATCACCTTCGCCGGGACGAATTCAGCTTCCCGACGCTTGTTGCCTGTTTCTTCTTTCACGAAGTAGGTCGTCGGTTGCAGGCACATGCTCGTGATCGAATAGGTTTTGCCTGGTTCAATCGCGATCGAGCCGCGAGATGTTTCCTCAATTTGCGGACAGCTATTCGCTAAACCTGTTCCGCGAATCTGCTCGTATGTTAAGCCTTCCGCACTTTGCGCGGGTTCACTACAAGCAGTTAGAACACTCAGGCAGAATGCCAACAGTGTCACAATGAATGCGCGATACCTCATGGTCAACCTCAAAGTAATGTAAAAATTCTGACAGGGTGTGGGTCACTGCTGTACAGATTCTCATCGAGTTTCTATAAATTCTGGTTTGGTTCTGTCGAACCTCTCATAGCATTTTACAGATATTCGTAAACATTTTAAGAATCGGGATCGGAGGAACTCAATTACAGTACGCTCGGCAACGGTTGAATGAGTCAAAACGCGATACGGTATTAAAGCTTTGCGGCGGATGAGGAGCGAAGAATATGGATGATGATGCGATGTTAAGAAATCACGCAATGAGCAAATCCGATGAAATTATGCTGAAATCGACGGAGCTTGAGGAGTTGGCGCAAACCATTCGCGCGATCGCGGCTCGATCGGCAGGAGATGGAATGGCACTTTTGGCATTGTTGAGAGTCCTCGAAATCCTGCACCGTGAGATCCGAGAAGGGCTTTTTCAGGAGACACTTCCAACCAATCGTCAAGCACTTTACACGCTTCTGAGAGATATTGAGGCGAGTGGGGGCTGGCCGTATATTCATCGGATGCGGCTTCAGGAATTCTTGAAGAATTTGATTGAGCAAGATTCATCTTCCTCGGAGACTGAACGCTAAACAGAAAACGCCAAAGATCACAGAATCTCCGGCGTTTTCTGAACGAGATTGTAAAGTTTTATTACTCGTCTTTCGCTTGGCGGCTTGCCGTTTGGATATAGAGAATCAGCAGAAACACGCTGGGTACAAGCACAAACAAAATCGACGCAACAAATCCTAATTCATTAACTTGCATAAAGCCCAATCCCTTCTAAATTCGGCATCAACACCTTTAAGAATACCATTAAGGCTTAGTCTTAACGCTGACAGGACCGTTCACTAATGCCTGACAAGCCAGTCGATAAGACGCGGGTTTTTTCTTCAATTTGCGCTCTTCAAATGCGGTACGGGGAGAAAGATTTTCCATCCCTTCCACGACCTCAACAATGCACGTGCCGCACTGTCCAGCGCCGCCGCAGTTCATCAATTTGCCGCCAAAGGTATAGAGATCGACTTGATTTTCGATCGCTTTAATCCGTAAATTTGCGCCTTGTGCCGCGACCACTTCTTTGCCTTCTTTCACAAAATTGATCGAAGCCGACTGGAACGCAGGCTTGGGCGATTCTTTGACCCCAACTTCTTCAACGGGTTCAACAGCTTGGAGATCGGTATCTGCGGGTTGCATAGTCTTCCTCTCGAAGAGAATTTAGCAATAAAAAGGGTTTCCTTAGTTGTACCTCATTTTGTCAGTTAATTAAGAATAATGAAGAAGTGAAACGTAAGAAGCCTGCGAAATTTCAGACGATCGCGATTCGCTTGCAAACGTTTCTAACACTGGTTACACTTCTTTATACACTTTCATTTTTTATGAATCCCTTGTCCTCAGGGCTATCTAACGTTCAACTGAACGGCGGGATCGCACGAATGGCGGGGTTACGGGATGCCTTGTCTGGTAAAGTTACCAATATTAGGCACTTTAACAAAAGGCTGAAAGAAGCGTTGCAGTAGACGTAATTTAGAGGAGGAGAGTAGTCAATGGGACTACCCTGGTACCGCGTACACACAGTCCTGGTGAATGATCCAGGACGGTTGATCGCCACCCACCTGATGCACACCGCGCTTGTTGCAGGTTGGGCGGGATCAATGGCGCTTTATGAGCTTGCGATTTTTGACCCAAGCGATCCAGTTTTAAACCCCATGTGGAGACAAGGGATGTTCGTGCTGCCGTTTATGGCGCGGCTCGGAGTCACTTCTTCCTGGGGCGGTTGGAGCGTTACAGGCGAAACCGTCACCGATCCGGGCTTCTGGTCGTTTGAAGGCGTGGCGGCGGCTCATATCGTTTTATCAGGCTTGCTGTTCTTAGCAGCTTGCTGGCATTGGGTTTATTGGGATTTGGAACTTTTCCGCGATCCGCGTACAGGGGAGCCTGCGCTCGATTTGCCGAAGATGTTCGGAATTCACTTATTC
>JADEXW010000702.1 GCA_015206935.1 Pseudanabaenaceae cyanobacterium LEGE 13415
AAGCTGGTCTGGATGATCTATGCTGGAGAACGTCGATTGTTTCTCTTGCTATGTTGATTCTTCCTCCCGATTTGCAAACCCGTCTCGCTGCACCTCTAAAGATTGGAGATTTTGAGGTGAAAAGCCGCGTGTTGCAATCTCCGCTATCGGGTGTGACGGATTTGGTATTCCGGCGCTTAGTGCGTCGTCATGCGCCCGATTCGATGATGTACACCGAAATGGTGAATGCAACGGGTTTGCACTACGTCAAAGAATTGCCAATCCTGATGGAAGTTGATCCAAACGAGCGTCCGATCAGCATTCAACTGTTCGATTGTCGCCCAGATTTTCTAGCTGAAGCGGCTCAAAAAGCAGTAGGCGAAGGTGCGGACACGGTTGATATCAATATGGGCTGTCCGGTGAACAAGATTACAAAAAACGGCGGCGGCTCTTCATTATTAAGACAGCCAGAACTAGCCGAAGAAATTGTTCGATCGGTGGTTAATGCCGTTGATGTTCCGGTCACAGTTAAAACTCGCATCGGCTGGACAGACAAAGAGATCAACATTCTCGATTTTGCGAAACGAATGGAAGATGCAGGCGCGAAAATGATCACCGTTCATGGACGAACTCGTGCCCAAGGTTATAACGGTGCTGCAAAGTGGGAATGGATCGCCAAAGTCAAAGAAATTCTCTCAATTCCAGTGATTGCCAACGGTGATATTTTCTCAGTCGAAGCTGCTGTGAAATGCTTGGAATTCACCAAAGCAGATGGGGTGATGTGTTCGCGTGGGACATTGGGCTATCCCTTCTTAGTCGGTGAAATTGATCACTTCCTCAAAACGGGCGAAGAAAAAGCGAAACCCACCCCGATCGAGCGATTAGAATGCGCTCGTGATCATCTCCAAATGTTGTGGGAATACAAAGGCGATCGCGGTGTTCGTCAAGCTCGCAAACATATGACTTGGTACTCAAAAGGGTTTGCAGGCGCGGCAGAACTACGCGGACAGTTGAGCGTGATTGAGAACGTGAATCAGGGCTTAGAATTGTTAGAAAAAGCGATCGATCGATTGTCTCAAACTGACTGGCAAGAAGAACCCGAAGCAGAACTATTGCAGGTATGAATCAGAAACTCACATCGCTGCTTGAAGACCTCAGACAAGGATTAGAAGAACTGTACGGAGATCACATTTGTCCGGCTGATTTTGTTTGGCTCTCAGGCTCGAAATGAAGCCACAGAAGATTCTGACATTGATGTGATGGTTGTGTTACGTGGCAATATTTCTACAGGGGATGAGATTTATAGAATGGGCAGTCTCGTCTATGATTTGAATCTAAAATATGACGAACTTATTGCTGCTTTTCCGATTTCGGAACTTAATTTTGAGCAGCGCAAATCCTCGTTTATGAACAATGTTCGTAGAGAAGGAATTACCGTGTGATGGAAACTCTATGACTCAAATTTCGCACTTCCTCGATCGTGCTAACGAAGAATTAGTTGCCGCAGAACTTCTTCTTGCAAATCAGCTTGGGCGGGTTTGTAAGTCATGTAAGACAGTTGCTTCAGTCTACATCTAACGAGTAATTTGCTGAACAAACCACATTGCGGCGCTTCCATTCGTTTCATCAGTGAGACGGGCAAGAGTCTGTTCAATTAATACGATCGACAATCCTTCCAACGCGATCGAGCTTTCACATTGTTGATATCTTCCATCGGCTTGTAGCTGAAATGCAATGACTCTTGCGCCTGAAACATCAATCACCCAATATTCAGGAATTTCTAAAGCTGCGTAGATTCGTTTTTTCTCATCCAAATCAGTCGCCAGCGTTGTATCTCCAACCTCACAAACCAAATTCGGAACTCGCCATTGTCGTAAATTGATGCGTCGTGGTTCGCCTTCTTGCCATCGCGGAGAATCATTTCCAACATACAAAACTTGATCAGGAGCGGCGGCGCGTTGATTTGGTTTTTCAAGAATACATCCGCCTAAACAGTCAAAAGCTTGGTCAGGATGTTGACTAAACCAGAATGCGATCAGCATCGTGATTAATTCTCTAACTCTGGCGTGATCGATTCCTTCCCAGCCCATATCAGCAAACAAATAGCCTTGATCGAAATAGATCTTGAAATGGTCAGGTTGCTCGATTTCTGCTGTTTTACAACAAGTCAGATAATCATTCCACGTTGCACTTTGCCAAATGGGAACCTCATTCGACGATCGACGAATTATCAGTTGAGCGATCGTAGACATAACAAAATTCAAGAAGTTAAACCAATTCTACTTGCGATTGAGGCAGAGTGACTGTAACGATCGTGCCTTGGTTGACTTGGCTTTCGATGTGAATCTGTCCGTGATGATTTTCGATAATCGCTTGTGCGATCGCTAATCCCAATCCTGATCCGCCTGTCGATTTAGTTCTTGCTGGATCAACTCGGTAGAATCGATCGAATAAATTCGCGATCGCATCTTCAGGAATTCCAATTCCAGTATCAATTACTTTTGTTTGTAGTCCTGATTTTGACTGCGCTAGTTCAACTGCGACTTCTCGATTCTCTGGTGTGTATTTGATCGCGTTACTAATCAAATTTGTGAACAGTCTGGATAGTTGATCTCGATCTCCGTGTAACCAATATTCCAAACTACGATCAACTTTGAAGGAAAGCGAAATTTCCTTTTCTGCTGCGATCATGCCTTGTTCTTCCAGCACTTCGTCTAAGAGTTCATCTAGCTCGATCGCGCTTCTTTGTGGTTGAACCATACCACTATCTTGACGAGCAAGAAACAACAGATCATCCACTAACTTTCCTAAGCGTCGAGTTAAACGC
>JADEXW010000146.1 GCA_015206935.1 Pseudanabaenaceae cyanobacterium LEGE 13415
TTGTTCACAAGCAATTTCGCCTGTGTCCCCGTTCAACGTACTCCCTTTTCTCGCGCTAAATGTATCCCAAACGCTCGGTTTGCGTCCGTCTCGGTTCACGGCTCCTTCAATTTGATAAGAAGAAGTTGCAGTGCCCCATTGAAAGTCGTCTGGAAATTGATAACTAGCCATTTTTTGCAGAGAACAGAAGAACCGTTGCCAGAATCATCGTAGGTGATAGTACTGCCAACAATACGTTAAACGTCGTCGGCTCAATCTCTACAAAAGGAGCGAGATATTTAATCGCGATCGCAATGAACAATGATGCTCCCATGACTTTGAAAACAACCGCCACCGTATCAGCGTTCATACTGTTCATAAGCTTCGACAATTCTCTGCACAAGAGGATGACGCACCACATCAGATTTAGTCAAATTGCAGAAAGCGATCGTATCGATCGACTTTAAGATTTTCTGCGCCATTGCTAATCCGGATTCCTGTTGTGAGGGTAAATCTGTTTGCGTCAAATCTCCAGTTACAACCATTTTGGATTTGAACCCAATCCGAGTTAGTAACATTTTCATTTGTGCAGGCGTTGTATTTTGCGCCTCATCGATAATCACGAACGCATTGTTTAAAGTTCGTCCCCGCATATACGCGATCGGTGCAACTTCAATAACCCCCCGTTCCATCAAGCCGCTAATTTTCTCAGGCTCGACAAATTCGTAAAGTGCATCATAAAGCGGTCGCAGATATGGATCGATCTTTTGCTGCAAATCTCCCGGCAAGAATCCCAATCTCTCTCCCGCTTCTACCGCTGGACGAGTCAAAATCAACCGCTCATACTGATTCGATAACAGCGCTTGAATTGCCAAAACTGCCGCGAGATAAGTTTTTCCAGTTCCCGCAGGGCCAATACAGAAGGTCAAATCATGCGTTCTCACCGCTTGAATGTATTGCCGTTGACGAAACGTTTTCGCCCGAACTGCTTCCCCTCGGCGCGTCCGTCCCAATACATCCTGCTGGATCGTCTCTAATTCGCCTTCTTGCTGCGTATCGAGCGCATGACGAGCCGTTAAAATATCCACACTCGAAATCGCCTGTCCCTTACTCCAAGAAGACTCCAGCGCACCGACCAATTTTTTTATCAAATCAATCTGATTCGGTGTTCCAGTAATCAATAGCTCTTGTCCTCGTAGAACGATCGTTGCGCCAGTCTGACGAGAAAGCGTTTTAAGATTATCTTCCTGAATACCAGAGAGAGCGATCGCGCTTTCAGGACTGGGTAAAGGCAGCGTAAATGTTTCGACCATGCAAGACCTAAAGAAGGATTCTCTTTCTAGTCTAGAAGTTTCGTCTGCAATTGAGTCGAGAAAATCTACAATCAAGATAGTTTTAGGCTGAGAAATCCATGAGCCAAACGAAAAGCGGCGTTCGTTGGACAATTCAAGACATCGAAGCTATGCCCGATAACGAATGGATTCGATACGAAATCATTGACGGAGAATTGTTTGTGACACGATCGCCCCATTGCCAACATCAAAAAGTTACTGGAAGAATCTTCGCCGTTCTCGATCACTGGTCAATGGAAACTAATTTTGGTGAAGCGTTCATTATGCCGGGTCTCATTTTCTCAGATGCCGATAATGTTTCTCCAGATGTGGTCTGGGTCAGCCGCGATCGCTACACTCAAATCGTTGATGAAGCTGGACATTTCCAAGGCGCACCAGAATTAGTCGTTGAAGTTCTCTCGCCTGGAAAAGCCAACGAAGATCGCGATCGTTCTGCCAAGCTCAAACTCTATTCCACTCAAGGCGTACAAGAATATTGGATTGTCGATCGTATGAGTCAACGCCTCGAAATCTATCGCCGCGAAAATGCTCAACTGGTTCTCGTTGCAACACTCTTACCTGGAGATACGATAAGTTCTCCACTACTGCCTGATTTTTCCTGTGCCGTCGATCGAGTGTTTCGTTAAAAAAAGCACCTCAATAAAGAGATGCTTTCAAAACACTAATTTTTTGTCGGTCGCTTTGGCGCATCCGGACGGGGTGAAGACCGAGGCGGACGAGGTGGACGATCATCGCCGTTATCCCGATGCTGTCCACCACCATAAATATCTAAATTCACCGTTTGTCCTGCCGCCTTTGCGACTCCCTCGATCGCGCTCCGAATTGCCTGAACATTTCGACCGCCGCGCCCAAACACGCGCCCTTTATCCGTCCCTTCAAACGCCATGCGCACCCAAATGCGCGATCCATTGGCTAACACTTCACAATCGATCCGCAACGCATCGGGCGTTTCTAAAAAAGGTTGAACGAGGAACCGGATCAGTCCGGCATAATCAGGAGTTGCAGGTTTCACAAGCTTTAGACGGATTCAGATTTCAATTGCTCAAGTACGTTGTTCTTGAAGAGAATATCACGAACGGTATCAGTTGGCTGTGCGCCTTTCTTTAACCAATCGAGAATCACAGGCACATCGAGCCTGACTTCATCCGATCGCGGATTATAAAATCCGACTTCTGCCAACGGACGACCATCGCGACGCGAGGTGCTTTGAGCAACAACAATCCGATAACTAGCTTCGCGTTTTTTACCGAAGCGCTTTAATCTCAATTTGAGCATGACTAGAACCGAGGACTCCTTATGAATGATTACAAAGTGATATGGCTGAATTTGCCATACTTCCCGGAGTAGTCATTCTACCATGAGGGTGACTATTGCAGCAGAACTCTGATGCGGAGAAGTTCTGTCCAGCTTAGATGCCATTAGGCTGCCGAATCTATCTAAATCGATTCTTCGATGATCTGCGCTATCAACACGATTGAAATCGGGTTTGGAATCCTCGTTCATAAACAAGCATTGTGGATCATCGAAAACAGTTATGGAGTTTGATAAACTGCGTCAAGCGTCATTTCTAATCTGCAATGGTCAGTAAAGATTTCATTCTTGAGAACTTAGAACAGCTTCCCGCCGATCGATGGGAAGAGGTTTTAGACTTCATTCAATTTTTGCAGCAGAAAGAAGCTCTTGAAGAACTTGAGGACGCAGAAGACATTGCAGATGCTAAAGCGGCACTTGCTGAAGAGGGATTTATCTCGCTTACCGAAGTGAAACGAGAATTGGGATTGAAATAGAAGGCTTACGAAGTTGGTTTTAAGCCAGTCGCTTTATGTCAGCTCCGCAAGCTGAACGAAGAAATTCAAACAGCGATCGTCGAAAAAGTAGAAGCTTTAGCGGATGATCCTCGCCCTGATGGATGCAAAAAGCTTAAAGGGGAGAAAGATCTTTACAGGATTCGAGTACTGAAAAGCTATCGAGTTGTTTATGAGATTCAGGATAAACAACTCGTTGTTACAGTCATCAAAGTTGGGCATCGCCGCAACATTTATCGCTAGGTGATTCAGATTCTACAGATTCCCGAAGCCCTTTTTCTTCTTATCTTTTCCGCCTTTCTTCTTCTTACCGCCGCCACCTTGATAGCCTCTAAATCCCGGTTGAGGAGGACGCATTCCGCCGCCCATGCCACCGAATGGATTACCGCCACCAAACGGATTGGGAAGTCCGCCCATCGGCATCCCGCCACCCATCCCCGGCAAGCCCATTTGACCGGAACCCATTTGCTGCATCAGCGATCGCATTCTTTGAAAGTTACTGACCAATTCGCCAACTTCTTTATCTGAATGTCCTGAACCTCTGGCAATTCGTTTCCGACGACTGGGAGAATTGGCAAGAAGATCCGGATTTTTTCGCTCTTCGACGGTCATCGAACCGATCATGGCTTCGGCTTTTTTCAGTTGCTCTTCACCTTTAGCAAGCTGTTCCTCGTTGACCATTTTGCCCATTCCCGGAATCAGCTTCATCACGCCGCCGAGCGATCCCATGTTTTTGAGCAAGCGAGTTTGTTTGAGAAAGTCAGTGAAGTCGAACTGTGCAGAAAGAATTTTTTCCTGCATTTTTTCGGCTTCTGCCATGTCTACTTCTTCACGGGCTTTTTCTACCAGTGTCAGAACATCGCCCATTCCCAAAATTCGCGATGCCATGCGATCGGGATAAAACGGCTGCAACGCATCGACTTTTTCCCCGATCCCAATGAATTTGATCGGTTGTCCAGAGATGCGACGAACGGAGAGCGCAGCACCACCACGAGTGTCACCATCCATTTTGGTCAGAATTGCACCTGTGACCCCAATTTGCTCATGGAAGGTGCGAGTTAAATTTGCGGCTTCTTGACCGGTCATCGCATCCACAACTAGAAGCGTTTCGTGCGGTTGAATCGTGTCTTTGATGCGCTTGAGTTCGCTCATCATCGATTCATCGATCTGTAAACGTCCGGCAGTATCAACAATGACGACATCAACGCCTTCGGCTCTGGCTCTTTCGACTCCTTGACGCGCGATTTCAACGGGATCAGCATCTTTACCCATGTCGAACACGGGAATATTGATTTGTTTACCGAGCGCGATTAATTGGTCGATCGCAGCAGGTCGATAGACATCCGTTGCAACTAATAACGATTTTTTATTCTCTTTCCGCAGATGAAGTGCAAGTTTCGCGGTGGCAGTCGTTTTCCCGGTTCCTTGTAGACCTGCCATTAATACGATCGTGGGGGCTGTTCCTGCTTCAGCTAAGGGAACATTTGCGTCCCCCATAACTTTAACCAGTTCGTTATAGACGATTTCAATAAATTGCTGATCGGGACGGACTCCTGCGATCACCTCCGCTCCGAGAGCATTCTGTTCGACTTCTGCAACAAAATCTTTGACAACTTGCAGATTCACATCGGCTTCTAAGAGCGCACGACGGACTTCCCGCAAGGCATCTTTTACATTCGATTCGGAGATTTTGTCTTGACCGCGAACTTTTTTCCAAGCTTGTTCTAAGCGATCGGCAAGAGCATCAAACATAAGAGGAACTGCTGAAGGAAATTTCTATTACAGCCTAGCGTGTTTCTGTCCGAGTATCGCGCAGTTGTAAGGGTGGAAATCCCAACTCGTATTGTCGATCGAGTCAAATCTCTCATTTAGAAGAGTTCAGGGTCAAGCCTGACCTGATAAATGTAGGATTTTATTGCTATTTTTATGCGATCGAAGCCTCCCATCGTTACGCCCGAACTCCAGCAAAAACTGATTGAGATTCACGATCGATTATGCAAAGAATACGGCTGTCCGATTCCTTATTTTCATAATCTTGATCCGTTAAGCGAACTCGTTTCCGCATTGTTATCGCATCGAACTAAAAATGCAGATTCCGATCGAGCTTTCAAACGATTGAAGGCAAAGTTTCCAACTTGGGAAGCGGTTCGGGATGCTTCAGAAAAAGAAATTGAAGCAGAAATTATCTCTTGTACTTGGGCGGATCAGAAAGCCATTCGACTCAAGCAAATTTTGCAGCAAATCACCGAACAGCGAGGCAAATTATCGATCGATTTCCTCTCAGATTTAAGTGTAGAAGAAGCTCGAAACTGGCTCGAATCCTTTCCCGGAATTGGGCGAAAAACTAGCGCTGCCGTTCTTGCCTTTAGCAATCTTCGCAGACGTGCTTTACCTGTCGATAGTCATCATCATCGAGTTGCGATCCGATTAGGATTAATTCCTGAAACGACAGCGGTTGCTCCTGCTCACGATCTATTAGAGGCACAATTGCCGCCAGAATGGACAACTCAACAGGTTTACGACAATCATGAAGTATTAATGCTTCATGGTCAACGCTGTTGTTTTTATCGAAATCCGAACTGCGATCGATGTGTTCTTCTTTCTTTATGTTCCTATGGTCAGAATCGAGTAAATAGATAGAGATTTATCGGTTGCGGTATGAGAATTTTCGGCTAAATCGAAGATACGACTGAAATGCGGGACGGACTGCATTGATTTTTCATGGAGCAACTCATTCACCTTTACCTTTCTTCATGAAAAAGTATTGCGAAGAAACGAGGAACCGCTCAACTTTCTGTAACTGGACGTAACAAAAAGCAGCAAGTTTCTTATCAAATTGTGTCAGATGCGTCCCGAAATGCGCTTTATGTATACGTTTTCTGGTAAAAACACAAATGTAGATTAAATACATTTCGCGATCGTTAAGCCGAGAATATCGCTTTACAAAGCGTTACACTTTTCTCGCTTGGTTCGCTGGTTGTTTTAAGAAGAGAACACGCATAAAGGAGTCTGAGCGAATGTTCACTCACGTCAAGCCCACCGTTCGACACATTGTCCCTGAGAACTTGGCAGGACGGTCTTTATTAAAGGTGGTCTATGTCGTGTTGGAGCCACAATATCAAAGTGCGCTCTCCGCCGCCGTACGATCGATTAATGCCAAACATCCGAATGTGGCAGTCGAAATCAGTGGGTATCTGATCGAAGAACTCCGCAACCCGGAGAACTATGAAGCCTTCCAGAAAGATGTATCTGAAGCAAATATTTTCATTGCTTCACTGATTTTCTTGGAAGATCTGGCAGAAAAAGTGGTTGCCGCCGTTGAACCGCACCGCGATCGCTTAGATGCTGCGGTCGTGTTCCCGTCGATGCCTCAAGTAATGCGACTCAACAAAATGGGTAGCTTCTCGATGGCGCAGTTGGGACAATCGAAAAGCGCGATCGCGCAATTTATGAAGAAGCGCAAGGAAAATTCCGGTGCTGGCTTCCAAGACGCAATGCTGAAATTGCTGAACACACTGCCGAAAGTCCTGAAGTATTTGCCAATGGACAAAGCGCAGGATGCCCGGAATTTCATGTTGAGCTTCCAGTATTGGCTGGGGGGCAACGCGGAGAACTTGGAAAACTTCCTGCTGATGTTGGCAGATAAATATGTCTTTAAAGGGGACATTGCTGGCGAAGTTCAAGAGCCGCAAGTTTATCCAGATCTGGGCATCTGGCATCCGATGGCTCCAACCATGTTTGAGGATCTCAAAGAGTATCTGAACTGGTTTAATTCGCGTCAAGACATTAAAGAAGACCTGCGCGATCCGCTGGTTCCAACCGTGGGACTGGTCTTGCAAAGAACGCACTTAGTCACGGGCGATGATGCTCACTATGTGGCAATGGTGCAAGAGATCGAAGCAATGGGAGCGCGAGTGATTCCCGTATTTGCGGGTGGTTTGGACTTCTCGAAGCCTGTGGATGCGTTTTTCTATGATCCGATCGCGCCTTCAACTCCGATCGTCGATGTGGTAGTTTCGCTCACCGGATTCGCACTCGTGGGCGGTCCTGCGCGTCAAGATCACCCGAAAGCGATCGAAGCCTTGCGCCGTTTGAATCGCCCCTATATGGTAGCTCTGCCGCTGGTGTTCCAAACGACCGAAGAATGGCAAGATAGCGAACTCGGTCTGCACCCAATCCAAGTCGCGTTACAGATTGCATTGCCCGAATTAGATGGTGCGATCGAGCCAATTATCGTATCGGGTCGTGATGGAGCCACCGGAAAAGCGATCGCGCTGCAAGATCGGGTCGAAGCGATCGCACAACGCGCTCTGAAATGGGCAAATCTGCGCCGCAAGCCGAAACTGCACAAGCGAGTTGCAATCACCGTTTTTAGCTTCCCACCGGATAAAGGAAACGTTGGAACGGCAGCTTACTTAGATGTGTTTGGCTCCATCTACAAAGCAATGGAAGCGCTGAAGCAGAACGGGTACGATGTTCAAGAGTTACCCGAATCGGCTGAAGCGTTGATGTTGGAAGTGCTGCATGATGCACGCGCCCAATACAACAGCCCAGAATTAAACATTGCTTACAAAATGTCGGTTCCTGAGTACGAAGAACTCACGCCGTATCATGAGCGCTTGATTCCCTCTTGGGGTGCGGCTCCGGGACATTTAAACACCGATGGACAAAATCTATTAGTGTATGGAAAATCGTTCGGGAATGTGTTCATCGGAGTTCAGCCAACCTTCGGATATGAAGGCGATCCGATGCGGTTGTTATTCTCTCGATCGGCAAGTCCACACCACGGTTTTGCAGCGTACTACACCTATCTAGAGAAAATCTGGAAAGCGGATGCAGTTCTGCACTTCGGAACACATGGATCGCTGGAATTCATGCCGGGTAAACAGATCGGAATGTCCGAAGAGTGCTATCCCGATAGCTTGATTGGAACGATTCCAAACCTGTACTACTACGCGGCGAACAATCCATCCGAAGCCACGATCGCAAAACGTCGTTCTTACGCAGAAACAATTAGCTATCTCACGCCACCTGCTGAGAACGCTGGATTGTACAAGGGATTGAAAGAACTCAGCGAGTTGGTTGGTTCCTATCAAACGCTCAAGGATTCCGGTCGTGGAGTTCAAATCGTTGACACGATCATGGACAAAGCGCGGATTTGCAACCTTGACAAAGATATTGCATTCCCCGACAACGCGAGCGAACTGACTCAAGAAGAGCGAGACACGATCGTTGGAAAGGTCTACATCAAACTGATGGAGATCGAATCGCGATTGTTACCTTGCGGCTTGCATGTGATTGGGAAACCTCCTTCGGCAGATGAAGCGATCGCAACTCTGGTGAATATTGCTAGCCTCGATCGACCCGAAGAAGAAATGCTGAGTTTGCCGCGACTGATTGCAAATAGCTTGAATCGTGACATTGATGAAGTTTTCCAGAACAGCGATCGAGGAATTCTCGACGATGTGCAACTGTTAAACGACATCAACCAAGCGACTCGATCGACGGTTACTGCAATGGTGAAAGCGCAGATTGATCAAGATGGTCGCGTTTCTAAAACTTCAATGTTGAGCAATCTGTTCAACTTCGGCGGTAAGAAAGAGCCTTGGATCGTCGCGCTCGAAGAAGCAGGCTATCCGAACGTTGATCAAGAAGCAATGAAACCGCTGATTGAGTTCCTGCAATTCTGCTTGAAGCAAGTCGTTGCTGATAATGAACTCGGTGCGTTGTTAACCGCTTTGGAAGGCGAATACATTCTTCCGGGTCCGGGTGGCGATCCGATTCGGAACCCTGATGTACTACCCACGGGTAAGAACATTCACGCGCTTGATCCGCAATCGATTCCGACTGCTGCTGCGGTTAAATCTGCGAAGATTGTGGTCGATCGCTTAATTGCCCGTCAATGTGCCGAAAACGGTGGCGCATATCCCGAAACGATCGCTTGTGTCCTTTGGGGAACCGATAACATCAAAACCTACGGTGAATCGCTCGCACAGATTCTTTGGATGGTTGGAGTGCGTCCGCTTCCTGATTCACTCGGACGGATCAACAAGCTCGAACTGATTCCGCTCGAAGAATTGGGCAGACCTCGGATCGATGTTGTGGTCAACTGTTCGGGCGTGTTCCGTGACTTGTTCATTAACCAGATGGCACTCCTCGATCGAGCCGTGAAAATGGCAGCCGAAGCCGAAGAACCGCTGGAAATGAACTTCGTTCGCAAACACGCAATGAAGCAAGCTGACGAACTGGGTATCAACCTGCGTCAAGCCGCAACTCGCGTGTTCTCGAATGCTTCGGGTTCATATTCCTCGAACATCAACTTAGCAGTTGAGAATGGCACCTGGGAAAACGAAGAGGAACTACAAAATATGTACCTCTCGCGTAAAGGGTTCGCATTCTCATCAGACAATCCTGGAATGATGGAACAAAATGAAGACCTCTTCCGCGCCTCGCTGAAGACGGCTGATATGACCTTCCAAAACCTCGATTCGTCTGAAATCTCGCTGACGGACGTTTCTCACTACTACGATTCCGACCCAACCAAGATTGTGTCCCGCCTGCGCGATGATGGCAAAATGCCCGCTTCGTACATGGCAGACACAACCACGGCAAACGCTCAGATTCGCACCCTGTCTGAAACCGTTCGGCTTGATGCTCGTACCAAGATGCTCAACCCGAAATGGTATGAAGGCATGTTGAGCCACGGATATGAAGGGGTGCGGGAACTGTCGAAGCGATTGGTCAATACGATGGGCTGGTCAGCGACAGCGAACGCGGTTGATAACTGGGTTTACGAAGACACGAACACGACTTTCTTCAAAGATGAGGAAATGTGTAAGCGTCTGTTAGACCTGAATCCAAACTCGTTCCGCAAGATGGTAACAACTTTGCTTGAAGCGAATGGTCGAGGGTATTGGGAAACTTCGGAAGAGAATCTCGATCGACTCCGCGAACTGTATCAAGAAGTCGAAGACCG
>JADEXW010000703.1 GCA_015206935.1 Pseudanabaenaceae cyanobacterium LEGE 13415
AGTTCCCCAGAATGGGGGATTTAGGGGGCACGACTCGCTGACAGCGAAGTGCAAGAAACTCGTATATACACAGTAGAGATGGGGGATCAGGGAGCAACTCCTGAACAATCCGAACCTAAAATCATTGAGCTGAACGCAGAAAGAAACTTAAATCGCCTTTCTCGCAGGCGTTTTCAAAATTCGTTTCACAATCTCAGGAATCTCAGACGGTCGATCGGCTACTGGGATTCCTGCCCGTTTAAATGCCGATACCTTACTCTCTGCCGTTCCCAAATCCGGTCCCAAATCCGCAGTCTGCGAATCAATAATTGCCCCAGCATGTCCCATTCGCCGATTACGTGGCGCACTCCGACCCGCTACATACGCAATCACAGGCTTATCGATCGCTTCCGCGATATAGTGTGCTGCTGTCTCTTCGTAATCTCCACCAATTTCACCGACTAAGACAATCACATCTGTCTGATCATCTTCATCTAAAATCTGGAGCCACTGCGGAAAAGTCGAACCCGTAATCTGGTCGCCGCCTAAGCTAACCGCGATCGATTGTCCGAATCCCGATTGCGTTAATGTCCAAGCCACCTCATACGTTAATGTCCCATTTCGGCTCAAAAGCCCGATCGAGCCAGGTCGGTACAATTCTGGCGGATGAATTCCGAGTAACATCTGTCCTGGTACAATTACCCCTGGACTATTCGGACCCACAATCAAGGTATCGGTTGCCTCAGCCTTACGGATCAGGTGTACCATATCAAGAGGAGGAATTCCCTGACTGATCAGCACAATCTGTCGAATGCCAACCGCGATCGCTTCGAGGGCTGCATCTAACGCGGCATAAGGCGGCGAAAAAATGACGGTTGTATCGACTGTCCCAACTCTTGGCAACGCCTGTTCGAGCATATCAAACACAGGAATTCCAGCTAATATCTGTCCTCCTTGTCCCGGACTAACTCCTGCAACAATCTGAGTGCCATATTCCTGCATCAGCGGCGCATAAAATTTTCCCAATGGCTCTAAGATGCCCTGCACGATGACTTTGCTGGCTGGCGTAAAATTCATAAGGTTGGTAAGCACGTATTAAGTGGAAATCATTCCCGAAGAACGATGGCGATTACTGTTCAAGATAAGCTTTTTGCTAGGACTATAAACGCTGAATTCACGCACTGCAACCCACTCTAGAGTTAGGCAACTGACGCGAAAGTATCGGACGATCGCTAAAGGTACGGAGCAATGGACAAAATCGACTCAGCTTTATCGTTGCGTCGATTCTGATGCAGGTGAAGGTGGGGTCTTTCCCAAATTATAGAGGTGTCAGCCAGAACACAAATCCCTAATTTTGCCAAAGTCAACAAACGTAACTCAAGCTTGCGGAAAAAGATCCGTGATTGTACTTGATTATATTTTAGTTAAGGTAAGGTTAACAGCAGGTTAAGGCTTTCACTTCTTCGTCAGGGCGATCAACTGTGCGATCGCGCTATCCAAATCATCCATTACCAGTGCTGGAGTCGAAGCTAGTCGCTCTTTTGCAACTTCCAGATCTGTTCCCAATAACCGCACAACTAATTTTGGCAAAGGAGTGCCGCGACTAATTTTCAGTTCTTGGCTTACAGTTCTCGTTGGAGCAGGAGGACGCAAAAATCGAGCGATCGAGTCTGCAATCCGATCGCTCTTCACCGTTCCTCCCACGATATTGACAAAGATTGTTTTGACTTGTTTATGTTTCGCCAACATCGTCAAACCTTCTTCTAAACGATCGCATAAAGTTTCTGGCTGCCAGGTGTGATGTGTTTCGCTGCCAATGTTGAGATAGTGCAGCAACTTTCCGCCCGATTGACTAATCAGATCCATTGTTGCCATCGTTAAAGCGGCTCCATTACACAGCACCGCAATCTGTCCTTGAGGATCAATCGTTGTCAACGAATCGGGTAAGCGATCGAGAACAAATTTTCGAGGTCGATTATCTAAAGCTGCTAATGCTGGATGTCGTCCCAATGCCGCATCATTCACAGTGATTTTGCCATCTAGCGCCATCAATTCACCTTTGGCATTCACACCCAAAGGATTGATTTCAACTAAATCCAAATCTTTATCAGAAAACAACCAATACAACCGCTCAACAATTTCGCTGAACGAATTGATCAAATTCCCTTGCAGCCCCATTTTCAGAGCTAACCGACGCGCATAAAACGGCGAGAAATCTTGATCGATTACAACATGCTGCATTGCATCGATCGCGGTTCGCACATCAATGCCCCCTTTTGCCGATCCTAAAATCACGGGTCGCCGGATCGATTGATTCAAAACCACTGCTAAATACAGTTCTTGTTGCGCTTCATATTTTGCTTCTGCCAATAGCACCTTGGGATACTCGCCCATAATTGGCAGATTGAAAATCGAATGTGCCGCCGCGATCGCATCAATCGTATTCGACACAAAACGCACGCCCCCAACTCGACCGCGTTCCCCCATGTAAACCTGGGACTTTAGCGCGATCGGATAAGGAATTTTTAGCGCCTTCAAATCAGTCGGACGCTCAATACATTGTGAAGGCAGAACCGGAATCCCGACTTCACGAAACAGATCTTTAGCTTGATATTCGAGGAGATCCATTACAGGGAGGGCTGACGTTGACGAGTTTTCCAATCCTTGGCGACGCGATCGATTGCGTAGAACTTTTGCCAAAAGAGATCGACGATCCATGTCGGCAGTACCTTAGTCATCATGAATATGGTCAAGCCTCCAGCCGTCGCTGCAATGTATCGGGGTTGAGGGCGTTTTGCTACGATCGCTTTCAGGATCACAA
>JADEXW010000704.1 GCA_015206935.1 Pseudanabaenaceae cyanobacterium LEGE 13415
AATTGAGCCAGCATCTTACGATTAATCACGATGTCAGCCTTCTTCAGCTTGCCGATCAGTTGGCTGTAGCTGATTCCTTGTTGACGTGCAGCCGCATTAATCCGAGTAATCCACAAACGGCGGAAATCGCGCTTCTTCTTACGACGATCGCGATACGCATTCCGCAGCGCTTTCATCACTTGCTGATTCGCTGTCCGGAACAATCGAGAGTGAGAGCCACGAAAGCCCTTTGCAAGTTTCAAAATCTTTTTGCGGCGTTTTCGAGCCACATTGCCGCGCTTCACCCGTGCCATGTTTCTAACTATCCTTAACTAAATTTGATGTAAAGCGTGTCTGAACCTTAGAGGTAAGGCATCATCAACCGAACATTCGCTTCATCCCGTTCGTTCACCAAGTCACCGCCTGCGATTCTTCGACGACGGCTCATACTCTTGTGAAACAGCAAGTGATTTCCATGAGTGCGACGGCGCTGGATCTTGCCACCACCAGTTGCTTTAAAGCGCTTTTGTGCAGATTTACGGGTTTTCAGCTTCGGCATGGGTTTGCTCTAATTCGACACAGTTTTCAATCTTACTATGATTTTCAAATTTCGGGCAATTTTCCCTAAATTCAATCCGTAATATTAATTAAACTCATCAAGAAATTTAGCAGCTATAAACCTCAATCTATTCATATTCATGGGAAATTCCGAAGGCGTATCTATTTCGCTCAGATACCCTAAACGATTAGCGTTGAAGATAATGAACTGCGCTTGCAACTCGTTCGTTTTGGGCACGGTTAGTTATTCGGATTTATTTTGCGTGGTGAGGTAATGACTGTGAATCGACTTAAATTTAATGGACAGTTCGGATTGATCAGCCTGTTTGCTGGGTCTCTGAGCTTGATTGCGACTAGTGCAGTCGCTTCAGAGCCTGCCCAACCGACGATTTCTCAAGCGGCAGAGGTAACGGCTCAACCCAGTTCCACTCTCAATTCGACTTCGACAATGAGCCAACTCCCGTCAGTTGCTCAATTGAGCAGCGGCGCACCGAATTCGATGGGGCAAGTCACCTCAGTTTCTCAGCTTTCTGATGTTCGCCCCACCGATTGGGCGTTCCAAGCGCTTCAATCCTTAGTTGAACGCTACGGCTGTATCGCTGGCTATCCCGATCGCACTTATCGCGGTAATCGTGCCCTCACTCGCTTTGAATTCGCCGCAGGTCTGAACGCTTGTCTTGATCGCGTGAACGAATTAATCGCTGCCTCCACCGCCGACCTGGTGAAGAAAGAAGACCTCGCCACCCTGCAAAAGCTGCAAGAGCAATTTGCGGCAGAATTGGCAACGATTCGCGGTCGTGTGGATGCGCTCGAAGCCCGCACCACCACGTTAGAGAGACAACAGTTCTCCACCACCACGAAACTGGCAGGAGAAGCAATCTTTAGTGTTGCAGGTGCATACGGCGGCGCTCCCACTGGATCAGATGCAAATACTGTTTTCAACAACCGCGTCCGATTGAACTTCAACACCAGTTTCACAGGTAGAGACTTGCTGATCACTGGAATTCAATCTCAGAACTTTGGAGCAAGCGGTTTAGTTGGAAGCGGTTCCAGCCTTGCTCAAACTTTAGGACTGGCTGATCCCGTGTTCGGTTCCGCCAGCAATCTCAGACTCTCCTACGAGCCGCAGTTTCCGACGGTTGATCCTTCGACCTTGACTCCTAAAGGTGCAGGAAACAGCGCAACGGTTTACAAACTGCTCTACATTTTCCCCGTGTTCGATCGCGTCACTGCTTTCGCGGGAACAAACGCGGAAGTGACAGATGCGTTCCCCTCGATTCTGCCTTGGGCAAGTGAAGGACAAGGGGCACTGTCTCGGTTTGCGTCGCTTCCTGCGGCTCAACGGGTTTCGGGCGGAACCTCTCAAACTGGACTCGCAGCAGCAGCAGGTTTGATCTTTAATCTCTCGGATGCGATCGACATTCGCGCCCTCTACGGTTCTGTAAACGCGAACCTTCCCGGAAACCGAGGTCTCGCAGGTGGAACGCCTCTAGGTGCGGGGATCGGTGGCGGTAGTTATGTCGCAGCAGCACAAGTTACGATCAAGCCTTCTCCCGCGTTCAACATCGGTTTGAACTACGCGAATAGCTATCACCAGATCAATATCTTGGGAACAGGCTTGAGCAGTTCAGATATCGGTGCGATCGCTTTGACGGGTGTTCCGTTTGCGACTGCTTTAGATGAAGGAATTCGCTTGAACACGCTTGGCGCGTCGGCTTCCTTCCGACTGTCCCCGAACATCACGCTGGCGGGTTCTTACTCGTACATCTTCTCGAATCTGGTCGATGTCGATGCTCGCACCAACTTCGATTCTTGGTTAGTTGGGCTGTATGTCACCGATGTGTTCAAGAAAGGCAACGCAGCAGGAATCATCTTTGGTCAGCCGCTCAAACGGGTTAGCACAGGCGGAATTGCCTTCAATCCTGAAGACAGAACGCCATATCAACTTGAAGGTTTCTTCAACTTCCGCGTGAACGACAATCTCAGCATCACTCCAGGGGTGTTTGCGATCTTCAATCCAGAAGGACTGAGCGCGAACGATACCGCGATCGTGCCCGTGATCCGATCGACTTTCACGTTCTAAATCTCAAGGTGGCTCGTGAAAAAACCGAGCCACTCTGAAATTTTTCGTTAAAATTGGGGAAGGAAGAACAGCAATTTCTGTTTAACCGAACTCCATGAAATCAGTCGTTTCATGAGAAGTGGGCGGATTGTCCCACTTTTTTTATTTGGAGAAGTTGTCCGATGGCTCACCCTTTAATTC
>JADEXW010000705.1 GCA_015206935.1 Pseudanabaenaceae cyanobacterium LEGE 13415
GTCAAGGGCAATGGTTTCTAAGTTCAGCCAATCCCGGAACCGCATTAATGAAATTACCGGGTCTCAAGCTCAAACCAGGATTGCGATTCGTTAGCTACTTGTATCGGATTGGCGACGATGGAACTGGGGCAACTTGGGCAATTCCTGAACAGTTCAGCACCACATCATATTTAGAAAAAGCATTGCTCACGGCGGAAGGTCGAGACCAGCCTCCCCAACCTGAAAATGCTTTAGCTGATTTTATGGATGCGATCGACGGTGATCATTCTCCAATGTCATTCGTGATCGCCTCTCTACTCCGTCGTGAACTGCTCGAATTCGGCAAAACTGGACGATTCGCAACATGGAGTCAGCATCGTCTGATCAACAACCTTCCGACCCTTCCAAATTGGCAATGGCGGACTGAAGCTCCGAAAGATTATTCTCCGAAAGTTCGCGTCTTTCCAGATGGGCGTGTTGCGGTGGAATTTTTTAGCGGTCGAACGGTTGCGCCGATCGCAATTTTTCAGCACGTCGATCACTACCTGGCAGGACAGTATCGCGCCAAACATTTAGATCGAGCCATTGCGATCGCTCAACCGATGAATGGAGCCGTTAAACATTAGGGAGCAGGCGGAAAGGTCGCGCTCAGAACTTCTCCAGCCGCACCCATCGGTTTAAAGGGTGCATTGTTGTAAGACAGCGCCACCCCACCCCCATTTCCCGCATTCACCACGACGGACTGTTTGCCATTCCAGGTTCGCTGAGTGCCCTTGGGAAGCGTTCCCTCAAACGCCACATTGCCATCGACTACGACTTCGACCCAGCTATCCTCGGTGACATTCATTTTCACGCCAACTGCACCTGCGGGAGATGGACTGGGAGAAGCCACTGGAGAGGGTTTCAGAGATTGAATCGCACTTGGACTGGGAGGAGCGATTGACGCTCTCGGAGATTGAGGAGCGGTCGCCGCTACCGGAGTCGATCGCTCTGCGGGACGATTAAAGACGGTTGCTGCTAAAACACCGATCACTCCAAGCGCGATCGCGCCACCCAATGCAATCAGTGGCAATCGAGAGGGTGATTCATTCCCAGTTAATCTCGGTTCACTAGGCTTCACCTTCGGTTCGTCACGAATTAGCTCAGGCTCTTTCGGTTTTGGAGTCGGGAGCGGTGTCACAGGTGCAGCAGGTTTTAGAGGTGCGGTGTTTTGCACCACGGGTTTTGGAGGTGCAGTGTTTTGTACTACGGGTTTTGGAGGTGCAGTATTTTGTACCGTCGGTTTTGGAAGTGCAGTATTTTGCACTACAGGTTTTAGGGGCGGTTCAGGAGTTGAAGAAATCAACGTTGCCGCAGTTGGAGCAGGCAGCGGCGAAAGATCAACCGTGAATTCTTTTGACATCGCAGTGCCATCTAGCCCGATCGCATCGGCATAGCGACGAATAAACCCTTGAACAAACACAGGTTCAGGAAGACGATCGAGGTTTGCATCTTCGATCGCGCTTAAGAGTCGCTGCGGGATATAGGTCTTCGCGGCAATTTCTTCGAGCGAAATCGATTTTTTCTGGCGTTCTTCACAGAGCCGAGTGCCGATCGATTTAAGTTGTTCTTTTTGCGCCAAATTGCCCATAATCGCCTGTCCCTTAGCCTACCGTCACGACAAGAAGACTTTAAATCAAGCCTATGCTACTGAGTCAAGCGTATCGCGTCTTGGTTCGGTGTACAAAATTGCGATCGCCTTTCAGTATGATGAGGAACTTGCCCGTACTTGTAAAGAGAGTCCCTATGTCTCGAAGACCGGATATTGCCTTCATTCCCATGCCGCAACGCGCGATCGAGGTGATGCTCGATGAATTGCAGGTGAACGCCTCTGATGTCATTTATGATCTCGGCTGCGGAGAGGGTCAAGTTTTGATAACAGCAGCAGTGCAATCCGGGATTCGAGGTGTGGGGATCGATATTGATCCAGTGCGAATCGAGGAAGCGCGATCGAAGGCAGAACAATCAGGAGTCAGCGATCGAGTCACCTTTCGGGAAGCAGATTTGTTTGAAAGTCGATTTGAAGAAGCCTCGATCGTCGTTCTCTATTTGTTACCGCATTTGAATTTAAGATTGCGTCCTGCATTGTTCGAGCAACTGAAACCGGGAACGCGCATTGTCTCGATCGACTTTGATATGGGGGATTGGCAGCCGGAAAAAACAATCAAACTTGACATTGAAGAAGAAACCACTTTGTACTTTTGGACAATTTGAAAAATTACATAAAAGTGCAAGGGTGCCATTCAGAACCAGCGATACAGTAGAGATACGTAAATTTTCTTAGCAGAAAGAAAAATCCTCCTAATCGCTGCATATGCTTTGTGGATTGGGAAAGATGAATCAATAGTTCACCAGTCATAAGGACAATCTCTATGAAACGATGGATGAGCGTTGTCACCCTCCTTGGAGTGGTCGCAATTTCAACTCAGACCGCTCTTGCTCAGACCCGAAACACTCCCACCCCGGATGCGCGAGTCAAAGCGGCGCTCGACAAAGCTGGACTAAAGTATGAGATCGATCGAGATGGCGATTTTAAGCTTGTGATGGAATTGCCCAATGGTCGAACTCAGCTTGTTTTCGTTCGGTCTGAAACGCAGAAGCTGAACGACAATTTTGAAATTCGCGAAATCATTTCTCCCGCTTACAAATCGAATGGTGAACTGTCTAAAGACATTGCAAATCGATTGTTAACCGATAGCGCTCGGAAAAAGTTAGGCGGTTGGCAAACGATTAGTGATGGCAATTCGTCGATCGCGATTTTATGCTCGAAAGTAATGGC
>JADEXW010000706.1 GCA_015206935.1 Pseudanabaenaceae cyanobacterium LEGE 13415
CTTCTACACCACCGACTTTGACGAGATGGCGCAGATGGATCTCTCCGTCAATGAGGAAGAGTTTGAAGCATTGGTCGCAGAATTGCGAAACGACTACAATCGCCACCACTTCGTGCGCGATGAAGAGTTCGAGCAATCCTGGGATCACATTGATGGCGAAACCCGCAAAGTCTTTATCGAATTTCTAGAGCGCTCTTGTACGGCTGAATTTTCAGGTTTCTTGCTGTACAAGGAACTGTCTCGCAAGCTGAAAGATCGCAATCCTTTGTTAGCTGAAGGATTCGCGCTGATGTCCCGTGATGAAGCTCGTCACGCTGGATTTTTGAATAAAGCGCTGTCTGACTTCAATTTGTCGCTTGACTTGGGCTTTTTGACCAAGAGTCGCAAGTATACGTTCTTCAAGCCGAAGTTCATTTTCTACGCAACTTATTTGTCTGAGAAGATCGGTTACTGGCGCTATATCACAATTTTCCATCACCTCAAAGCGCATCCAGAAGATCGGATTTATCCGATTTTCAAGTTCTTTGATAACTGGTGCCAAGATGAGAACCGCCACGGAGATTTCTTCGATGCACTGATGCGGACTCAGCCCCAATTTTTGAACGATTGGAAAGCAAAACTCTGGTGTCGATTCTTCTTGCTGTCGGTGTTTGCAACGATGTATCTGAACGATATTCAGCGCAGCGACTTCTATGAAGCGATCGGTCTTAACACTCGTGAGTTTGAGTACACCGTGATCGAAAAAACGAATGAAACCGCAGGTCGCGTTTTCCCGGTAATTCTCAACGTTCAGCATCCAGAGTTCTATCAGCGGTTAGAAACCTGTGTTCAGAACAACGAGAACTTAAGAACGATCGACAGCGACAACGCGCCGAAACTGGTGAAGACGCTGAAGAAACTGCCGTACTACCTCTCGAATGGGGTTCAACTGGCGAAACTATATTTCATTAAGCCGATCGATGTCACGCCGACTCATGGGCAAGTTCGATAGATCCTGAAGTACCCCTTGATCTGAGGCGGTTCCAATTTGGAACCGCTTTTTTTATTCGTCAATTTGCCAAAGTTCGGTTGTGTAATCCTCGTCCAGTACCTTCTTCGGACGCATCACCAGAATCACTCGTCCGAGTAGGGGTGTAGTGGGCGCTTCCTCGAACCATTGCAACTCAAGCTGCTCACCGTTCGCGATCGCAAAATAGCTATCAAGCTGCCATTCCCGTTGAGCGCGATCGACCACGACGATCACTTCTTCTGAACTGCCGGGTAACGGATTCGGAAGTCGATCGCTGTCACATAGCATTGCAACCGGATCTTCTGCACTGCGGATCACTTGCCAACCTGGAACCGTCATCCATGCACCCGTTCCTGAAAACTGAATGATTCCAAATATTCCCTCTTCTTCAGTCAGCGGAACTGCATGAAGATCTGACACTTTTAACGGCAATTTCCCAGCAACCGGAAGAATGCGCGGCAGTTGATCATCTGATTCCAAGCGATAGACCGGAAGACGGGGAGCAGGGCGCTTCGGAGTCACGCTGAAATCGGTTAAAAGAGCCTCGATCGCTTTTCGAGCAGTTTCACTGTGCGCGAATTTTAAACCTCTGGCAATATAGCGCGATCGCTCTTGTAAATCGGTTTTTTCCTTCGCTGTTTTCCAAGCCTGATACGCAACCGCATCTCCTGGATGATCTGTAAAAGCTTCAGGCACTTTACTCAATCGGGAGAACTCTTTCAGCGCACGAGCTACTTCATGAACCTCGTCTGTGTCCAAGTTCTTCTCAAAGACTAATTCTGCGGCGGCTGCCCGTTCGGATTGAGACAGAACTCGCAACTCGTACAGAATATCGCTGGCTCTGTGACCGAAATGCGATCGAACTTCATCCGATACGCCCACTTTCAACATTGAATCGTAAACCTGAGCGGCAACGATAATTTGATTTTGGTGAATTGGCTCAAATCCGGTCGCTTCAAAAATAGCATTTGGAGTGTAGCCTGCTTTCTGCAAAGCTTGACAGGCTTGTGCCCAATCAACCCATGAACCTTCTTTGCGCCGCAGTGATAAAAGCAAATCGTCTGCGTTTGATAATTCCTCAGTCATAGCGCGTTTTTTCCCATTGAATCCTCAATCAGATTAGCAAAGGGAAATCAGCAAGATCATTTAGATTTCAGAACGATCGCACTAGGTAATGCTGAGGGTGTCTTTGTCGATCGGGAAAATATAGCGATTGGCAACTTGTTGATAGTGAACAATGCCAGCGATCGCGCCAATTCCAATGAGCAGAGCAAGGACGAAACCTAAACGATAATTTGGCTGAACATTCATCGTGGGATTAGACAGACTAGGAATGCTTTTAATATTGTTTAAGTTCTAAGTATTCAGCCTCAAACTATCGAAGGATTTAGCACTCCCCTAAGAGTTAGATCTATGGCAGTAGAAGTTTAGATTCAAGCATCCTCGGAGTTGCCCCCAAACCCCCGATTCTGTTGGCTCAAGACTCTTGCTCCCCCAAACTTGGGGGTCGGGGGGCACAATCCGCCCCAAACGAAGTGAAAGGAATATATAAGGAAAGTTAGACCACAATACCTAAATCTTCCAAAATCGATCGAGCCACTCGATCGCAAGCTCCTTCCCCGCCTAAAGCCGATCGCATTTCTTGATAATCCGCGATCGTTTTCTCCCGCTTCTCAGGCTGCAATAATTCCAATGCTGACATTGCCACATTCTCTGGAGTTGCATCGTCTTGAATAAACTCTGGCACAATCCCTTTCATCTCAACAAAATTCGGTGGCGAAACATCC
>JADEXW010000147.1 GCA_015206935.1 Pseudanabaenaceae cyanobacterium LEGE 13415
CTTTGTAAGCCTGCGAATAGCAATTGATTGTTTGCGGGGATCAATGCCAAGGTTCGCACAGGTTTTCCGGTCATTGCTAACAATCCAGAACTAGAATTCGGTTTACGATCGCTACAAGCTTCGTTCGGATTGCCTTGAGTTAATTTTCCACGCGCTTGCAAGGTTGTTTCTTGAACTGTCCAACTCCGAATGGTGCAATCATCTGAACCACTTAAAACTAATGGAACTAATCCACTCGTCCCACTAAATAAAACTGCATTCACAGAGGCTAAATGAGTGATCGCAGGCGGTTGTAATAGCAACATAATCAATGATGCGATCGCCGCGAGTAATGCTAGCAGTAACCAAAGTGGAACGATCGGAAAAACCTTGAGCAACAATCGATGGGTTGCCGGATCTGCACTTCCTAGGCGTGAATCTGATAACCATGCTTTTGCTTCAAATTGTAAAAGCTTCACTCGCCCAATCCACGGACGTTTCGGCTTCACTTTTAAGAAAATTGGCGTTGCTTCTCCAAGTGGAAGTTTAGTAGGCGTTGAATCGAGTTGGAACTCACACTGTTGGCAATCGTTTCCGCGTAGTTCGATGCTCGCTTGTTGTCTGAGATTGCTAGTATTTTTCAGGACAAGTTCAAACAAAGCAAATCTCGATCGCCAATCTGGAAGCCATCCACCCGATGCAGGCAGCTTTTGTTCTTGTGGTTTTGCCTCAAACTGCACAAACCCGATCGGTAAAACTTCAACAATGCCATTTCCCGTTGCAGAAGTTCCGTCGCGAGTCGTTGCCGCGATCGTAAACGGATAATCTTGACTGGGAGCCTGTTGAGCGCTCGGAGGCTGACATTGGAACATCACTTCTGAGGACTGTCCAGCCCCAATTTCTACCCGTCGCTCTGCACTACCCACGATCCAAGCAGGATCTAATTCAGTTAATCGTAACAAGACTTCAGTAGCACGACTTCCTAAGTTCTGCACTCGCGCAGTTAAGTTCGCAAGATTGCGTGGATAGACCTGAAATCGATTTCCCAACACATCAACCTTAAGCGGCACTGCTCCGCTACCTGGCTCGATCGTCAATCTCAGAACTAACCGCCGCTCTTCTGATAGCTGTGGTGAAAAGATGCGAACAGTAAGATTGACTGTTCCGGCAAAGTTCGGGATTGGGGAATCGATGATCTCGACTCGAAAATCAGTACTATCGCCCGGTGGTTTCGCGGCTGATACTTCTGGAGAAAGTCGATACCATCGAGCGGCTGGATCGCTTCCTGCTGCTGAAAGACTCAGTTCAAATGCGACAAATCGATCGCTTTGATTCAAGACTTCTATTCCGAAGGAAACAGGTTCTCCACCGGGGCGGAAAACTAAGCTTTGAACCGATAGCCGAGCCTCGATCGAGTGACCCATAATGCAGTGAAAATAGGGTGGAGAGGAACGATTGAATAAATCTCCTGCATGAATCTTTGTGCCCTGCTGAATTCTATTCGGTAGGCATTCATGCAAGAGGTCTAGTGGTGTTGTAACGTCATAGATGATGCGAAATTCAACTGATGCAGTTTTTTAGCTTCTTCTCTGGATGACTCACTTGCTGTACTCTTGCGCTTCGTTGGGGTCGGATTGTGCCCCCTAAATCCCCCAAATTTGGGGGACTTTGAGCCAGAAAAATTTCTCCAATTCCAGAGTGCTTTTCACCTTCAAAGTTCCCCAGAATGGGGGATTTAGGGGGCTTTAGCCGATTCAACCGCAGCGAAAACAACTTGTGACACAGTAGAGGAATACCTATTTGAGTCAGGACACTTCTAAGAAGCCCCCCAGCCCCCAAGTTTGGGGGAGCAAGAGTCTTGAGCCGACAGAATTCGAGGTTTGGGGCAATTCAGAGTTTATCCTAATCTAAACTTCTACTGCTATAGAGTTAAAACACAAAGATTTTTAGCATCTTTTCCTATAACCAACCCGCGATTTCGACCTCCGTTAATGATTTCTCTAACTTTGCATATTCAGATTGAGCCGCTTGTAGCAAATGTTTCATCTGTATAGGTTCACCAGCATCCGCAGCAATAAAAGCACTATTCAAAGCAATGTTGCGAATGTTGCCACCTGCTAAATTTAACTGTGCAAGCTTCATCACATCCAGGTTTGCAGTTGGAGTTGAAGCTGGAAAAATTCGCCGCCAAATCTCCGATCGCTGATTTGCATCTGGAAATGGAAACTGCACGACAAATCTAAGTCGTCGCAAAAAAGCACTATCCAAATGACTTTGAAGATTTGTTGTGAGAATGGCAAGTCCTGTATAAGCTTCCATCTGTTGCAGTAAGTAGCTCACTTCAATGTTTGCATATCGATCGCGGGAATCTTTCACTTCACTGCGTTTTCCAAATAACGCATCTGCTTCATCAAACAGTAAAATTACTCCGCCCGTTGCTGCTGCATCAAAGATTCGCTGCAAATTCTTCTCAGTTTCCCCAATGTACTTACTAATGACTGAAGATAGATTAATTTTATAAAGATCAAGCTTTAATTCATGAGCTAGCACTTCTGCGGCTAATGTTTTCCCTGTCCCGCTCGAACCTGCAAACAGCGCACTAATGCCCAATCCACGTTTATTTTTAGACGAAAATCCCCACGTTTCATAAACTGTTGCCCGTTGCCGTACATGAGCCGCAATTTGGCTTAATACTTGCTGCTGATGGTTAGGTAACACTAAATCTTGCCAAGATACACTAGATTCAATCCGCTCTGCTAATTCATCTAATCGAGGACGCGCTTGAACTCGACACGCTTCCCATAGCTGATCAATGTTCTTAGTCTGATGCGTTGCCGCGATCGCACTTTGAATCATTGAGGTACTTAAATTGAACTGAGCGCAGAGTTCCCGCAGCTTACGGTTTGATTTTGCTGAACTTTTCTGATGAATTGCAGCTTGCCAAATCGTGAACTGTTCTTCAGAAGTGGGTTTTGGCACATCACAGCGAATGGATGGACGCTGAATACTAGATAAAGATTCTCGACTGATGATTAGAATTGGGCAATGTATCTGCTCGATTAAATGCACGATCGAACTAATACGATCGTGACTCAACCGATCAAAGTCATCACAACGAATTAAAAGCGCTCCATTCGTTAACAGTGCCTCTCGTTGCCAATGTCGAATGAAGGTATCTAGCTCACTGATATGGATTGGAACATGATCGGCAGGAAGCGATCGAAGATTTAACGATAACTTATCTGCGATCGTAGTAGCGATCGTAGTTTTGTCATCGGTTTCGGCTCCACAAAGTTGAACCACTGGAAGTTCCGAAGCTTGCCATAATGTAACGATTTGCTGAATTAGAGTTTGGTGAGAAGATACAAGAGAGTCAATTTCTAGGTCAACATCCATCAAACCAAGTAGCTCTGGATCAGTGGCTTCAATGCCTGCTAGGTAGTGCAAAATTCGTTCATTGATGCGAAGCGGTTGTTGTGTTAGCGCGTTCCCATCTCCTAAATGCAGCAGTTTCCAATATCGTAATGGACGATTTGGAGTCATCGCGCTCCAGTGAAACTGATCAAACACAACTTGGGCTAAACCAAAGGTGGGATAGGTTTTAGTCGGAACACCATGAACCGTTGCACAAAGCGATTCAAACCGCGAATCAACTTCGATTCCTGCACAAAGCAGCAAAACTCGACGCTCAAATGCTGAGAGTTGGAAAATCGCACACACCTGCTCTAAAGCAGGTGGTATCGCCATTGAATCTGCAAGCTGTTTGAGCTTAAGTGATGCTTGAGAGTTGACGGGTGCTGTAGCATCTTGTGCAATTGAATTTTCTATCTCTTCAGCGACTTCATCCAAAGCAGCCGCAAGATAGCTTTGATTTGCAGTCTCCCAACTCTCTAACATAGCTCCGTGTTCTCGATCAGAACCGTTGAAACTTCATAAGCGATCGACGGACGATAAGGACTCTGCATCACCGACCACAATCGAGAAATTTCCTCAGAACTAAAAAACGTGGGAGAAATTCTAATCTGGTTCAATTGTTCGGTGAGGTCAATTTTTAGGGTGCTGTAAGCTTGTGCAAATAGGCTGGATGAATTCACGATCGTTAAATGCTTCAAAGCAGTCTGAACTTCCTCACGAGTCAAAACAGGAGTTGCCTGAAATAGTTCGATAACATATCCTAGAAGCATCTCAATCTGAAAATCCTTGCTGCCATGAGCAGTCAATAGATAGTGCAAATTTAGTGCTAATGGTGGAACTAAGTTCTTTTTAGCTGCATCAGTGTAGTTCACTGCATTCCGTCCCCGTTCTCGCGCGATCCAGTCTGCGTTACGATTTTGAGTAATTTGGTAAAGAAATAGATTGAGCTGAATTCGTTCCTCGCTACCTCCAGAAACGCGATCGAGCGGTAGAGCCGTCACAGCGACATCTCCAAGTGTAGACATTGCCGCACTTTTCACCAGCCCAGTTTCGAGTAAGTCTTTTAATACGGCGGTGATTGCAGCGATGACGAGTCCATTGCCCATTAGTGTTGTTTCTGATTAATTTGATTGATCTCTTCAACCCAGCGTTGGCGAGTTCGGTGATCGAGCAGCAGAATCTCCTCTTGCGACCAGTGAAAATGATAGGCGATAAAAGCTACCTCTCCATACAGTTGCGTAGAAGGGTAGCTTAAGACTCCCCCGATAGTGCAAGCTCTACCTTAAATTGATTGTTGCACTGTGGGCAGTGAGCCAGAACATGAGCTTGTCCATGCTGATTGATGCGATTGTAAAACTCGCGCAGGTAAGCGATATCACGCAGTACTAACCCTTCGAGTAGTTCTGGAGTAACCGAAGTTAAGCTACCGAGTCGAGTAATCACACAAGATAACATCACCAAAGGACTGTAATTCGGATTGTTTTGTACTTGGGGTTGAGCTTGCACCCAAAGTTCATCTTTTGCTGTCGCCAGCCGCATTTTTCCTTGGCGGTGTAATCGATCAGAATCAATCAACCCTTGTGGTAATGTGAACGCAAATTCAGTTGCGATCGCAGTTTTACGAGCCATGATTCCTCCTACGGCGTACTCAGTTCAAGATTGAGCGGTTGTGTTGCTTCTGAACTTGATTCAAGCCCATTAATTTGACAATAAAAGTTTTGTAGATAGTTCAAATCCTCAGCAAAAAAGCTTTCCACAATCGTTGGAGTAATCTCTGAAACGGCTCCAAGCTGTGTGATCACTCGCGCCAAAATAATGATTGTTGAATAAGCTGGATTGTTCTTCACACGGGGATCTTTAAGCGGTGCAATTTCATCGATCGCCGTTGCTAATCGCATCACCCCTTTGCGATGTAGAATGCGATCGTCATCGAGATAGCCTTTTGGCAAAGTAAACTCAAATTCAGTCGGAAACATAGACTACTCTCCACAATCAACCAATGCCAGTTCGCTCAAATCCTTCAAATGCCACTTCAAGTTCTTCTACTTCAATTTCATGGCTCCGAGCATCAACATCTGACAACTTATATCGAGTGGGGAAAGCTCCCGTTAAATTAAACCGAGCTTTCGCTTTCCCCCCCTGGTCATAGATTGTTAAAGACGCATCCTTGCGCTGTGCTGCCCAGTTGCCATCTTGAACTGCTTGGAACCATTTCCAAAACACCATCGAATCACTCATCCCCCGCCGCAAAGTAATGTTGCCGCTTTTTACATTTCCAGGCAACTTCGTTCGGATCACTTGTCCCTTACTTGCTTTGCCCCATTTGTTGGGACTCACTTCTGCAAAGTCGATCGCATCTTGCGATCGCTGAAATCCCTGACATTCCCGAAAGACGGCATCCGTATTTGCATCTGAACCATCCAAACTTAGCTCTAGATAAAACTTAGCGGCGGTTAAAATTTCGCGTTGTTGAACCATTAGAAATGTTACCAGATAGGACTGAACGAGCTTGAACGCAGCAGAGCTATACCAAATTGATTGATGAGTGCTACAAATTCGCGTTGTCCCCTAACCCCAAGTTCTACCGTGTACACACAAGTCGAGTAATTCATCATTGCTGAAATCCTTCGCCCCCTAAATCCCCCATTCTGGGAGACTTTGAGGAAGAAAAATTTCTCCAATTCCAAAGCGCTTTCCACCTTCAAAGTCCCCCAAAATTGGGGGATTTAGGAGGCTTTAGCCGACTACAACGCAGCGAAAACGACTTGTATGTATACAGTAAAATTCATTGCGAGGCGCGATCGAGAATAAACAAGCAGACCTAGATCTACTAGCGATCGGTACAAGCCCAACTCACAATTCTCGTATCTCCAGTGCCCACTGCCCTAATTGCCTGCGCTTCGGCTTGTTGTCTGGAGGTTGCCCAACCCCAGCCGATTGTATTGTTGTTGTTCTGAGCAACCGCACCGCAAGCATTCTTAAACCAAACTCGGACAAAACAATCATTTGTACCACATTGGTTCAACGCTTGGGCTTCAGCCTGGGCGCGGGTTGGATAGTTATAAGCATAACCCCAGCTCCCAGCTTCGCTCGTTGCGATCGCACCATACTGATCCTGTGCATTTGCACGAACCGCCGCAACTTCGACAACTTGAGCGCTAGCGATCGCACCCAGCATCATTCCAACCGTTAAAACAAACTTTGAAATCTGCATTTGACTTTCCTCTTTTTGGTAATTCAAATTGAACTATTGAATGCGCTTGATGCCTTCATGCACTAAATCGATCGTTTCATTCGCCATATCTCCCCCGGAAGCAGTGAAGGTAGGTCCGGTATACTTACAGGGATAGCAGTTGAGAATTTCCCAGCGTGCAACCGCAGTCCCCGCTTGATTGTAAGCCGTGACTGATCCAGCTTTCCGATTTGCTGTCCACTGACTCGCTTCACCCATGTTCTTATTGCATTTCTCGTACCAATCGTAAAGATCTTTGTCACTAGTCGCGATCACCTTGATTGTGACATTGGTAAATTGTGCAACGGTGGGAGTTGCTTGCCGTGTTGCTCGTCCCATTTTGCTAGAACCATGAACCTCCTGCGCTGGAGTGGACTCAACCCCTAAGCCACTGATCTCTTTGATCACTTTTTCAGTGATCCCATCTGCTTCAAAGTAGAACTTACAAGAGGTTAAAAACTCTGCCATGTTTGGATTCTCCTAAAACTTCGAGATTGAACTATTCTTGGTCAGCTTCGACACCGTTCCATTGGCTAATGCGGAAGACTACAAATTCTGCTGGACGTACTGGACACACACCCACATCAATGTACAATCGCCCCAAAATCATGGTGTCAGGCGGATTGTTCTCTGCATCGCATTTCACATAAAAAGCTTGGTCTGGTGTTGCTCCAAACAATGCACCCTCGCGCCAAATTCGCTCTAAAAAGTTGCTAACTGTTCGTCGCACTCGTGCCCAGAGGTCTTCATCATTCGGCTCGAACACTGCCCATTGCGTCCCAAGCTCGATCGACTTCTCAATATAGCTAATCAACCGCCGTACACTAATGTAGCGCCACTCCGTTTTGTCCGGTTCAACCAATGTCCGCGCTCCCCAGATACGAATCCCTCGATTTGGGAAAGTTCGGATACAGTTAATTCCAATCGGATTCAACAGTTCTTGTTCCCGGAAATTCGTTTCGTAAGCGAGTCCAATTACACCTTTCGGAATCTCATTTGCAGGTGCTTTATAAACACCGCGCATCTCATCCGTTCGTGCCCAAACTCCCATCATATGACCACAGGGAGGAACTAAGATCCCGCGCCCATTGTTGCGGGGATTCGGAACTTTGATCCAGGGATAGTACAATGCAGCAAACATCGATCGACGATTGAAGGCTTGGAGCCATTCCACCACTTCTTGAGGTTTTGTACGATCCGGTGGCGGATCGAATAGCACCATCCGATTGGGTGGATTGGGAATATCTCCACTAGCTGACCCTTCGCACATACTCACCATCAATTCCATCAAGCCATGAACTTGCTCTAGATTCAGCACTTGTGCTTCGTAAGCTCGCATCAAATCGGGACAAGCAAGCATCGTAATTTCATCAATCTCAAAGATACCTCGAACTCCTGTCCGATCGTCGCGCACCCCTTCTACATCTCGCGAAAATCGATCCAGTGAAGTCGAAACAATCGGCGGCGATAAATCATACTGACCATTCACCGGACGACGAGCTAACGGCTGACCCGGACTTGCCACATCCGCGATCGTGACATACATCGACGATCGTAAAGCATTGATCGCATAGCTACCGTTTGCTTCTGGCGCACTCGGATTCATGGTCAAGTTGTCATACCGCTCTAGCACATCCTCACCCCGGCGCAATTGCAGTGTGAAGTACTCTCCAGTATTTGGGGCTGCTTCGCCTTCTGTGCCTTCAGGAAGTGCTTTCGGTGTGCCATCACTCACAATTACTCGAATTGATCCGCCTGCGGCTTGTTCAGGACGTAAAGTAATATCTAAGCTGGGACGATTTCCACCGCGTCGAGGCAATCTCACCGTTGCCGCTTGTTGCTGAATCGGTTGGGGTGCGCCTGGTAACTGTGTGCCAATACTTGTCACCCAACAGCGTCCACCCCCATTCATAAAATAGCCGTACACTGAAAACGGCAAATAAGCATTAAAATCCGTAAAACCATCTGAATTGGGACGAGCAAAGTAGTTTAAGTACTGTGTCCAAGTGGTGACAAGCATTGGCTTGAACAATTCAGCTCCGCCGCGCACATCTTCAGTGAATCCCACAAATCCTGCAACCGCAGTACTCACACCCTCGATCGGACGACTGCCGCGATCGATTTCCTCTACATATACACCCGGAGCAAAGTAATCAAGTCTAGCCATAACTTTCCTCAAGATTGGATTCAAAACACACCAGTCGGACTACGCTTCCTGCCCTCTCATACCGGATTCAGTGCAACTTCTTTGAAACTGTACATCGGACTATCGACCAACACCGTACAAGGTTGCGATTGATAGCCGTTACAACTCAATCTCAGCATGTAGTTACCAAGGGACAAGTTTTCAAAAAAGAACAATCCTTCTCGATCGCTTTTCGTAGACTTCTCCGTTCCCAATAGTTCCACCATGACATCGGGTAGCACATCGCTTGTGATGGCATTTTTGACAATACCTGCGATCGCGACCTGTTTTGTTAAGGTACGACTATCTTGCGTATTGTTCCAAGTACTGAGCGCTCGCATCACCCGTTCGCGCACCAATGCGGTTGGCACAGTTTGGGGTGTAACTGGAACAGTAATTGTGAGATACAACGCGGGACGGAGCGGAACAGTCAGCGCACTCCACAAACTGCCAATTTCCACTAATGGTTCCAATGCAACAGTCATTGTTAAATTACCGTGACCCTGCAAATCGCGTGCCAAAAACTCTTCGCGTAACGATCGGTGCCGCAATAGTAGCGATAATGCTTCGCTCAATAGATGATGTTCACCTAGCGTCGTATGATCACTTGCTGTGAGAATCATCGAGACATCAAACCAGCTTGGAGACCAATTCACCAAAGCAGTGGTCGATCGTTCTTCAGATAAACGACGCTCGACTTGCCGCCCAGAGTGCTGAAACTGCCGACTTTCACGAATGTCATACAGGTAGAGATTGAGTAAAGGGCCTGTAGCACGATCGTTGAGCATTGCCGGATGGCTGAAGTCAATCTGTTCGGTACTGGTTAGCATCGTTCCCCCAGCTAATAGTTCTGCTAAGGTCTGAAGTATCGAAGTTAGCATGGAAATACATCAACTCAGGTTCGATACTGTTAGCTTAGGATGTGGTTGAGTAAATGGCAGTAGACTTCTGGCTATAGATAGAGCTTTAGTCGGTCACGATGAGGGGTTAAAGCTGTTGAAATACTAGGAATTGCTAAAGATGATGTGGAGAACAATATAGCTTATGGTCTACAGGGAATTGAAGCGCTTTTAGTAGCTTGAGTTGTTTTCGCTTCGTTTGGGTCGGCTAATGCCCCCTAAATCCCCCAAATTTGGGGGACTTTGAAGATGGAAAGCGTTTTGGAATTGAAGAAATTTTTCTAGCTCAAAGTCCCTCAGAATGGGGAATTTAGGGGGCGAATCTAGAATAATCCGAAGCTAGAACCCTTTATCGATGCTTAGTAAAATTCCAGAGTGGAACTGTAC
>JADEXW010000707.1 GCA_015206935.1 Pseudanabaenaceae cyanobacterium LEGE 13415
ATGTTTACTGTGCTTTTTTCTTATCAGTTCAGTAGTGTGCAGAGTATAAGTTTCAGTACTCTCTAGCATCTCTCATGAATCAAGAATTACATCATTAACTTGATAGGTTTTAAGGAACTACACTAATTAACCGTTTATAACAGAGAATACAGCTTTTGTTACTACAACATACTACACATATTAGGTATTATAAATGACCACTCCAAGCGTTCTTTAAATTGAACGACTTTTGTTGAGGTGTAATTTGCATCTCCTTTCACTTAGAAAAATGATTGGCGATCGACAATCTAAATGTTAAGTTTCTTAATTATTTAAGGTATTGTTCAACCCGAATTGTTCAATTCAATGTTCGTAATCCTAGTCTTTATTACAACATTCAGATTGCACAAAAAGCTTTAATAAGCTCCTTTCCAATTTTTTTGCCGAACAACGAAGTATAAATTGATTGAGATTGGAATGAATTATGAGCAAATCAAAAGAGACACAAAAAGTACATCAGCCAATGCACTAAAATGATCAAGTACGATCTCATCAAGAATCAGAATAGGGAAAGCGGGATCAGGGGTATCGTGATAATCTAAAGACGAGAATGCGAGTGTAGCGAAAGCAGGAATCAAGTTTCAGTCAGCAATGCTAACCACCTCATGACTTAGATGGGTTTCTCGTCTTCTATTCACCTGATGGGTTTACTTTAGTTTATGCCCAAGCCTAAGCTTAACTTGTCTCTCTTTGACATCAGTTCAGACAAGATCATTGACTTTCTCAGACAGGATCTGCGGTTACAGGAGATTTATTACGAAATCCTCTGTCATCAGATGATTGAAGAAGCTGCCAAAAGCAGAGCAATGACTATTACATCCGCAGAGATTGAAGCGGAAATTGCCCGATTTCGACATGACAAACAATTGATTGCTCCTACTGAGTGGGCGATCTGGCTTGACGAGCAGTTGACAACACGGCAAGACTTTGAAGCGAATGTTCAGCTTCGGTTACTCGCCAAAAAATTAGCTCATGCACTCTTTGATTCGGAAGTCGATCGACTTTTTACTGAGAATCCAGCAGCGTTTGAGCAAGTGTTACTGTATCGGATCGCAGTTCCTTATGAGCGGTTAGCTCAAGAACTGTTCTATCGCATTGAGGAAAGCGAAATCAGCTTTTATGAAGCGGCTCGCTTGTATGATGTCGATGAGCAGCGACGTTTGCACTGTGGCTATGAAGGCAAACGATTTCGACGAGACTTCAATCCTGAAGTTGCAAGACTGATTTTCGATGGCAATGTGAGTGAAGGAAGTATTGTAGGACCGATTCAATCTTCTGACTCGACCTATGATTTATTGTTAGTGGAACAGTTCACTCCGGCTGAACTTTCGTCAGTGGTGCAAGCAGAGCTTTTAACTCAGAAGTTCCAGGACTGGCTCGATCGACAAATTCGGGCATCGCTTGATTAATGGTAATTCTTTATGAGACGAAACAAATTCTTTAGGGGCAAGACAGGGCGACTGAATTGTAAAAGGTTCGCGATCGTGGGAATTGCGATCGCACTATTCATCCTCGCTAGCACGATTGTTCTCAGGCTGATTGTGGCTCGTCAGCAAGCTCCCACCCCTCAAGCAATGTTAGTTCTCGAAGGCAATACGGATCGTGTCCTATTTGCTGCCGAATTTTCCCAGCAGCATTCCTCTTTACCGATCTGGGTTTCTGGAAATCGTCGGGGACTAGCTCGCAATCAAGCAATTTTTGCGACGGCTGGAGTTCCGTCGGGTCAAGTTTCTTACGATTTCTGTGCGACTGATACGGTGACTAACTTTACGTGCAATGTGGAAGCAATGACTTCACGCAATTTCCAGCACGTTTACTTAATTACCTCGGACTATCATATGCGGCGGTCTTTAGCGATCGCGGCTTTTGTGTTTGGCAGTCAAGGAATTTTTGTCACACCAATTTCGGTTGAATCAACAGGACATCCGCCAGAATCAATTTTTCGATTGCTGCGGGATTGTATTCGATCGATCGTTTGGATTGTGACTGGATGGACAGGTGTAGAACGAGGTTCAATTCTGCTAGAGTTCCTCAGAGATTAACTTCGCTTTAGGTAGCGTCCTTGAGGTTGACCTAGAATTTGACCTCGATCGTAAATTAACTGCCCTCGTAAAAAGGTTTGCTTCACTCGTCCAGTTAGCTCCGTTCCTTCAAACGGTGTATATCCCTGCTTCAATTGAGATTCAGCCGCACGAACAATAAAAGATTCATCTGGATCAACTAAAACGAGATCTGCATCAGAGTCGATCGCAATATCACCTTTTTGCAATAAACCAAAACTACTGTGCTAGATTCCAGCACAGTAGTTTTGCAATTCTTCGGCTTGATCTACATCGATTTGAGGTGAAATCTGAGCAAATTTGCCGTCTTTAATTCCCAGATCTAACCGCTCCACATCAAGCTGATTCGGGCGAACAAGGAATGTTCATCGAACAATACATTGAACGCATCAGATTAACTATCCAAACTCCGAATTTTAGAATGTTGCAGACCGAAGACTTTATTCAGTATGGGTTAAGTCATCAATTGGAATGGGACAAAGTACTGGAACGGGGATTAACTAGTTAGTTCGATTTTCCATCGCTGCCCAAGTACTCTCGATAACTACAAATTTGGTCGCCTCGAACCTCAAACGAGACTGCGACTCGATTCTTATAAGGTTGTCCCCACAGCAGTCCTTCAGAGCGAAATTCAAACACTACTGTCGTTTCATTGCTAGTTACGCGATCGAGCTTTAGCA
>JADEXW010000708.1 GCA_015206935.1 Pseudanabaenaceae cyanobacterium LEGE 13415
GCTTAATACTGCGGATGTTTCAGGGCCCAGAGATAAAACGCCAACTCCACTTGAGCAAACTCAAGGCTCGCTCATTTATGGTCGTGTAGCGGGTGTTGCCGTTGGTTCCCAATGGAATGGACGAATTGTGGATCAAGGTCGTGATTTTCTTACAGTTCCTGAACCGGGAACAGGCTTCTCTTACGGATTAGCAACGTTGCATCGCGGTACATTAGGCACAACTCAAAATCAAAGTGCAAAACTGATTCGTCGTTATCCAGATACAGCTTACGAAGCTCATGGGAACTATGCGATTCAGTACAGTTTGACGATGCCCTTAGAAAATACCAGCAATGAAGCTCGAACCGTTGTTGTGACGGTTGAAACCCCTTTGAGACGGGAAGCTAAAGATCAAGGATTGCGCTTTTTGCAGCCTCCCGGACCTCAGATGAACTTCCGGGGAACAGTCAGACTTCGCTACAACGACGATCGAGGTTTACCCCAAACCACGTTCGTTCACTTAGTTCAGCGACGAGGACAGCAAGGCGATCCATTGATCACGTTACAGATGAAGCCTCAAGAACGGCGCTTTGTGCAGTTTGATTTTCTCTATCCACCTGATGCCACTCCGCCTCAAGTCTTGACGGTGAAAACTTTGCAGCAATAGAGATTCGGAGGGTAAGCATTCTGATAAAAATGGCTTTACTTCTATCAGAATGCTTACTGAATTGAAGTTTGAGGGAAGTACGATCGAACGTTTCACCGTTGAAGAGATGCTGAAGTTTGCCCAATTTCTGTTCACAAGGCGTATTATGGATAGACCGTCAGCCTTGACCTGCTTATGCAAGACTTACTCTTATTTGCGTCAATTGGACTGATGACTGCTCTTGTATATGTGGTGCGGCAGTTTCGACAAGAGAAAAGTCAGCATGTCATTGTACAACAGCGATTAAAAGAGTCGAGAGAAGCGGAGCAAATCTCCGAAGAAATGATTCGACAGTTGGAAAAAGAAATTCATCAACTGAATCAGGATAAAGAACTTCTCAAACAACAGTCTGAACGACTCTATACAGAGATAGAAACAGAAATTGAAGTTGAAACAAAAGCATTGCAAGAACAGGTCAAGCAATTAGAGAACAGGATTCAGCAATTAGAGCAAACAAATCGCCAGTTAACTCAAGAGAATCAGGATCTTAAAAATATTAAACCTGTAGAAACAAAATTAGCAGTTCCAGAACAAGATGGAGCGATTATTTTAACCGCATGTGAACGCGATTTTTATCCGAATGAACGAGGCGAAATCTTAATTGAAGTTCTCAAAGATTCTCTTAGAAATGTACGAGAAAATAGCCGGAGACAACATATTATTGCGGATATTGTTGCGAATAATGCGTTTGAATCGAAACGCGAAAAAATTAAGGCTGAACTTCACGAGCTATTCCGAGATTATCGGGATATGAGTCGTAGTACTCGGAAATCACTTGAACGGATGGGATTTGAAATTGTTTCTGAAAATAATCACTACAAGCTAATTTTTCAGAAAGATAATCGTTATATGGTTGCTTTTGCTAAAACAACAAGTGATTGGCGAGCGGGAAGAAATATTGTTGGGCATATTTCTAATTTGTTGCTGTAGCGGAATGTGTTTTGAATTTAAGTCGATCGTGCATACTTAATTTCGCGCTTCGATGATGAGGAGTTCGCCCCCTAAATCCCCCATTCTGGGGGACTTTGAGGAAGAAAAATTTCTAGGCTTTCTAGGGCGCTTTCCACCTTCAAAGTCCCCCAAATTTGGGAGATTTAGGGGGCACGATCCGCCCCGACCGAAGCGAAAACAACTCAGGTGTACACAGTAAGAATTGATTCCTAAGCCTCAACGGGTACTTTGTTCTCTAAAAGTTTCATTTCTCGATTCAAAGCTGCCTGCATAAACCCTCTAAACAACGGATGTGGACTGCTCGGACGAGACTGAAACTCCGGATGAAACTGAGTGGCAATAAAGAATGGATGTCCTGGAAGTTCAATAATTTCTACCAATCGCCCATCTGGGGAAGTTCCACTCACCATATAGCCCGATTCAAGAAATAGATTGCGATACGCATTGTTGAACTCATAGCGATGTCGATGCCGCTCGTAAATTACTTCCTTGCCATACAACGATAATGTCAATGTATTCGGAGTCAGACGGCAAGGATATAACCCTAATCGCATCGTGCCACCCAAATCAACGACATCATGCTGTTCAGGTAATAAATTAATCACTGCATTTTTCGCGTCTGGAACAAACTCGGCACTATGAGCGCCATCGAGATGTGCAACATTTCGTGCCCATTCGATCACAGAGCATTGCATCCCCAGACACAATCCTAAAAAGGGAATATTGTGAGTTCGAGCATATTCGATCGCATTAATTTTCCCATCCACGCCACGAATCCCAAATCCGCCCGGAACGACGATCCCATCAACATTAGCGAGATAATGTTCGGCTCCTTTTTCTTCGATTTCCTCAGAGTTAATCCAGCGCAGATTCAAAGCACTTCCAGTCGCGATCGCAGCATGTTTCAAAGCTTCCACAACCGATAGATACGCATCCGATAAGCGCACATATTTTCCAACGATCGCGATTTCAAGCTCTTGAGTCGGTTGATACAATCGCTCGACTAACGTTTGCCATTGAGCTAGATTTGGTTCTCTCTGTTCAAGCTGTAAAAGATCAATCGCTTGAGTTGCTAACCCTTCTTTTTCCAGTCGGAGCGGTACTTCATAGATACTGCCAGCATCTTGGCAAGTGATCACA
>JADEXW010000148.1 GCA_015206935.1 Pseudanabaenaceae cyanobacterium LEGE 13415
CTCTAAAGGTGATAGATGACTCTTAGCATCTCGCACATTCTGTCACACTTTGTTTCCGTAATCAAGAATCTGTTTGAATGTCTAGCTTGACAACGCTAACCACAATCTGTGTGTATGTGTCTTATTGCATGAGTATCGCTCTCTCAGTCGAAGGATTATAGATAGGTGTATCCGACTTAATGTATCTGACGAATTAGCGTAAACCGGGCACTTGAACCGGAGAAAGCACTGGTAAATCGTTGTAGAATCCCCTACTATGACTTTATGCAGGATGAATGGTGTTTGTCTTCAACTCACTCAGAACAATCTTCACTAAGATAGAGATCGTTAACGATCATCCAAGTTAAGCTACACCAGGAATCCTAACGGCTGTGCAAAAGTAAATGCTGAAAAGCTTAGTGTGAGACTAAGATCACTGCCGATTTAGCTCTGAAAAAGATTTTTAATTCAACCTGCTTGTTGTTGAGGTTAGGTTCCTCAAGCTCACAAGTAATGCTAGTGATCTGATCAGAGACCGGGTGTAGCAAGCGTAGAACGATCGTAAAATCGCTTTGATCTGAACTAGGCAATTCTTTTGAAGTTGTGCTAATTGCATCTGCTGTAAGGATTTTCAATGTCAACCTGAATAGCAAATTTGCGAGGAGATGATTGCTTATGTCTGGAACTCATACAGTTGAGAAAGACCCAAGCTCGAACTACAACTCACCTGTTGAAGTGCCGCCCAACACTGCCATTGGCGAAGACGGGCTACCGATTCCCTCTCAACCCACAACTACCGTAGAACCTTCCCCAGAAGTTCAACCGACTGCCGTTGGCGAAGACGGACTTCCACTAAATCCTCCTGTTCCTGACGAATCTCAACCGACAGCCGTTGGCGAAGACGGGCTACCGATTCCTGATGCTTCAGGGGGTGGAACAACCCCGTCTGAGACTCCGCCTCCCAGTCCTGAGCCTGCTCCGCCTGTAAGCGAGGCACCCAAATCTCCTGAGCAACCCTCGTCGATGTTCGATGTCATTACTGGAACAGCAGAGGGAGAAACGATCACAGGCACAGATAACCCAGATCTGATCTTCGCTTTGGCTGGAAACGACATTATTAATGCTCTCGCAGAAGCTGATGTTGTATTTGCAGGTGAAGGCGATGACCAAGCAAACGGCGATGCAGGCAACGACTTGTTGTTTGGTGATGAAGGAGCTGACAAACTCAACGGCGGCGCAGATAATGACGTGCTGTTAGGCGGTGTTGGCAATGATACGATCGATGGTGGCGCTGGTTTTGATCTGATGATTGGCGGTGAAGGTGACGATCGATTGATCTGGAACAACGGTGACGGATCAGACTATCTGATCGGTGGTGCTGGACTCGATATCGCTGAAATTAACGGTGCCCCCACCGATGGCAATGTATTTAGCCTCATTGCCGAAGGGAATCAGACCTTGTTCGAGCGGACTAACTTGAAACCGTTCACCAAGTTAGCGGATGGGGTTGAACAATATGTCGTCAATGGTGGCACTGGTAATGATTCCTTCAAGGTTGGCGATCTCTCTGCTGCTGAAATTGAACAAGTCACGTTTACTGCTGGAGCTGGACGGGATGCGTTTGATGGTTCCGCTAGTACAACCGCGCTCACTGCTTTTGGAGATAGCGGTAGAGATGCTTTAGTTGGCGGTAGTGCAGCCGATAAGCTCGATGGGGGTAAAGGTGCTGACTGGATTTCAGGTGGTGCAGGTGCGAACGAGCTAACTGGCGGAGAAGGCGAGGATGGCTTTGTGCTTCAGTTACCCAAAGCGGGTGAAGGATTTGACACCATTACCGACTTTGAAGGAGCGGCAGATGCTTTCTATGTCTCTAAGGCGCTCTTTGGTGAGTTAGATGCTGCGATCGCGCTTCCGCTTTCAGGCAGTCAGTTCAAGGTGGGAGAATCAGCAACCGAGGCTGGCGCACAGTTTATCTATAACAACCAATCCGGTGGGCTGTTTTACGACTCTGACGGTGCAACGGGTGCAGAACAAGTTCAAGTTGCAGCTTTGACTCCTGGACTTGAGCTGAATAACAGCAACTTCTTTGTTGTGTAAAACCGATTCTAGCTGGAATTTCAGAGGAGAAATTCCAGCTACTACTTCCACTGCAAGTTTGACCCACTATATCCGAGCCGGGCTTAGTGGGTCTTTTCTAGATTAGACTTCTTGCGTGGGTGCCCTGGCGGATGTCTATTCTAATTGCAAGAGAATCAAGAGCTTTAATTACTTTTATCTTACTGATTGGAGTTTATCGCTTATGAACACAGATTTAGCACTCATTTGGAGAGTTCGCTGGACAGGTATTCGCGATACGTGGTCTACTGCTGGAACCTTTGCGACTCATCGAGAAGCCAACAAATGTGTTGCCCAATTGCAGCGCTTCTATCCGTCTGCCAAGTTTAAAATAGAATATATTGGGCAAGAATTCTCTTACGACAGTTCGACTAAAGTAGAAGATAGTAAATTCTGATATAGCAGTATTGATTTGAATTGCTGCGTTTCGGTCAACTAAATCCCCCAAACTCTACCGTGTATCCACAAGTCGTTTTCGCTTCGGTTGAAGCGGCTAATGCCCCCTAAGTCCCCCAAATTTGGGGGACTTTGAAGCTGGAAAACACTTCGGAACTGGAGATCTGTTTCCTTTTGATACGATCGATGTTTCAACCAACAGAAAAATTAATCATCCCAAAAATAGAGAGTAATCCAATCGCTATAAAACTAACGCCAACCCAGGCTGCAAACAATTGCCCAAACTTCCACAGTCGCTCCAGAGTCATGATCGCCGTAAATATCAGCATCCATTGAAGATTGTGAATTCCAATCACCATCATCTCAATCATCAAAGCAATGCAGCAACCCAAACAGTACAAACCGTGTTGAACGCCTAAATTCATTCCACTTTGCCAACCTCGATCGTAGTGTTGAGCAATAAATGTCGCTGTCGATCGACAGCCTTGTAAACAGTTCTGTTTGAGCGGCGTAAACTGAAATAATCCGACTCCGATCGAAATCACACCAAAAACAACTTGATCTGCCACAACAGGTAGAAAGCTGGAACTGATCCAATGGTGTAGAGAATGCGAAAAAAGTTGAAGGACAGGATCGCAACTCACGGAGAGAATTGCAAATCCTGTCCAAACAATTAAATAGCCTGCTATGAATGCGACTTGCACGAGCGTTTGATCGGGCTGATTCTGGCTGACTCGCCTGAACAGTTGAGCGACCGGAATGACGCTTGGTAACATCATTGCGACTAGCATCGTTTCCCAAGCTCCTAAAGCATAAAGTAAATGCGGAATCGATACGGAATGACGGTGAGCCATCGACGCATGATCCTGTCCGATAAAGATCAGAAACCACCATGCGATCGCAACTCCCGCCCAAGCCCAACCAAACTGATCAATAAACCACTGTCTCAGCCAACTTGAAGAGAGTTGTTGTGATTCCATTGTTTACTGCTCTACGATGTGATCCGTTGCAAAACAAAAGGGTCTTGGCTTCATGTTCTTGCGAATGAGAACATTCCCGATCCAAAGACTCGCCCGACGATTCGATTCGATTTCGTACCGAATCGGTGCAATGCGGGGAGACTGAGAAGCAGGAAGAATCTCACTCAGATCAGCTAAGATTCCACCAAAATCTCCCCGAAAGGTTCGCAACAGCAGTTCTTGTTGCAAATCACTTCCAGCCGCATCAATATAGGTGAACGATTGTTGTTCAATCTCTCGCACGACCTGAACGATCGTTAGAGATGAAACATCAGTCCCATAAATCATTCCTTGACGAATGCGATAAACAACAAAGCTATCGCATTGAGAACTCGAATCATGGGAACTCGAATCGTTTTGATTCCAACAGAAACAGTTACTCGGTAGCTTACAAGCACAGCTTCCGCTTGTTTCTCCCTCCAACCAGTAGCCGATTTCGGTCGATCGTGATTTAGTCATTTGTCCGATCAGTAATGGCATCAAACATTTGATTTAATGCTTGTTCTGCGGTTGCTAAGAATTCCTGCATTGGAACTTGCTCGAACCCAGTAGAGCCGCGTGAACTAAAGGTGTTCTCGAAGAAATCAGCAAATTCTAGGAAAGAATCACTGAAATCATCGAATAACGAGAGATTCATATCATTAGAAGGTGTTTCAGAGCCGCAGCTACAAGGCGCTCCTGAGCAGCTACAAGGCGTACTGCATCCACAACTTGACTGCTCCTCCTCTTGTCCATTTTGGATAACACGATCGAGATCTTTCAAAATCTCAGCATCGCCAACTAACATCCCAACTGGTGATTTTTGAGCATCATCTTGATTCATTGAGGAATCAAAGTAAGCGCTCTCGTGATCATCACTCTTTTGAAATTTAGAGTAATTTTCAAACTCCATTGTTTTCTCCTAGCATCAAAGGTCTGAAAAATTTGGTAATTCAATCAATGCAACAGATTTTGCAGTGGGACGACGATATTAATCGAATTGGTATAACAATCGACACAAGAAAGAAAGCCGAATGAAACCGAGTAGCTAGATTTTCATTCGGCTTTGTGACCTCTCCCCATTTAGTCACCACGCCAGGAGAACCCATTTGGGATTACCTACTGTGTATACACCAGTGTTTTTCGCTTCGTTTTCATCCGCTTCAGCCCCCTAAATCCCCCAAAATTGGGGGACTTTGAATCGGAATCTTTGGGTCGAAGTCCCCAGAATTGGGGGATTTAGGGGGCACGCTGCGATAGAAACGGAGCAAAAAGGACTTGTGTATACACGGTAGTCTGGGATTACGGGGGTGACACTCTTAGCGATCGCCTAATCCATGATTAGGCGATACGAACCTTTTCTTTATTAAGGTTCAAACGATTCTCTCCGGTGATGAAGCCACCTTTACCATCTCCATCTCCATCCTGGTTTGTGTGGATATTGATGTAGAGGTTGCCTGCGGCGAGTGCGGCTTGCTCCTCAGGAGACAGATTAAATTCGCCACTGAAAGTACCAGATTTGCCATCTTCATTTACTGTATTGTCAAGGAAGCGAACAACCGTTGCATCGGCTGCATTGGGACGAAAATCACCCGCAGGACTATAGTGCAAGTGCGTTCCAGTTCTTACATTGCCTTCAGAGTCGTTTGAAACTGCCAGGAAGTTTGTTAGCAAGGTTGCCTCTGCGGTCGGTGAAAGGTTGGTTGCTTCTTCAGCGATCGTGGTTTCACCATTGATGAACAGAGGTTCGCCATCAAAGTTTTGGAAAGTTCCATCTAGGGAGAGAACATCATTGGCAAACTCGATTGCAACTTCGCTTGTTCCGGGTGAATCAGTCGCGAATGGAAACTCGGTTTGACCGCCTCCAACCGCATTCTCGAAGCTAAAGGCAGCATCATCCGGGCGGATAAAGTCGTTTCCATTGCCGCCGATCGATACGCTTCGACCTGCTACATCACGAGCTTCAACCCGATTAAAGTCTTGACCCAGGGTTGGAACGTTGGGCACTTTGGGGCCGCTATGGTTGTGTTCGTTCACTGCACCACTCGATTGTTGAGGATTGGGTGCTTCCGATTCAGGCTCCGTTGTAGAAGGTGCGGTACGGGCAATATCTCTTGCAAAGAAGTCAAACTCTGGTGGAAGGTTGCTTTCAGCTACTTGTTTGACGGCTTCTGGTTGCAGTTGAGCAAAGTCCGCGTTGCTGATGGTGTCAGAGGGTGTAAATTGCAGTGTTGCCAGAATGTTGTTAGTAGAGCGATCGACGACGAGTGTATGACGGAAGAAATCTAGCGGTTGCTGAAGTCCACCTGTTGTTGTGCTTTTGCCTTGACCGATCACAATGTCATCGATCGAGACATCTCCAGTTAAAACAAGTTTGTCTTCGTTGGGGTCAAAATCAAAGACGCGATTGGTGGCTTCATCGCCTAGAACAATGAAGTCGGCACCGTCTCCAGTGGTAATTGTGTTGAATGAGCCTGCGGTGTTTGACAGGATTGCATCGCCCTGACCTGACCCGATGACAGTGTTAACGCCGCCTTGTGGAGCAAGGACATCAGTGGCGTTGTCAGCTAGTACTCTTAAATCAAGCTGCTCGACTTGTTCAGCATCTAAGCCGCGCTGTGAATTAACTTGAGACAGGTCAATTCGGAACTTAGATTTTGCTGCTTCAGGTTGCTCTGGTTTTTCGCCAATAGGTGCTTCGGGTTGAGGTTGCTCTTCTTCTGGATTTTCAGCAACAGGAGGTTGTTCACCATTATCCTCCTCTGGATTTTCAGCAGGAGGTTGCTCTTCTTCTGGATTTTCAGCAACAGGAGGTTGCTCTTCTTCTGGTGGATTTTCAGCAACAGGGGGTTGCTCACCATTGTCCTCTTCTGGATTTTCAGCAGGAGGTTGCTCACCGTTATCCTCTTCTGGATTTTCAGCAACAGGAGGTTCTGGATTTTCAGCAGGAGGTTGCTCTTCTTCTGGTGGATTTTCAGCAACAGGGGGCTTTTCTGATTCAGGTGGATTCTCTCCAACCGGAGGAGTGTCGCCACCATCGGGCGGATTGTTAGGTCGATCGAAGTCATCAAACCGATCTCTGAAAGAATCCAGCGCACGACGAATCTGATCCTGGAAATCATCGCCCAGATTAAAGCGATTCCCAAGATCTCTCAGGAAGTCCTTTGTCTCTGGAGAGTTAAAGCGGTTTTCAAGATCATCAAAAAAGCCTCTGCCTCCGAACGATCGTGCTTGGAGACCACTGGAATCCCCAACTCTAGCAATACTGTTCAATGATGCCTGAACATCAGATTCCCGAATGGATGATCCGGTTCGGTTAGAAGCAGAGGCTGTATCAGCAGCAGTCGTCGAAACATCTCCAATCCCATCAACCTGATCAAGTTCAACAGCTTTCACTTGATCAAAATTGTTTAGTTCCATGAGTTCTTCACTCCTTTCTTCAAAATTAATCTGCAAAGTCTATGCTGAATCTCTGTTCATGCCTGTATTGGCGATGCAACTGACTGAACAATTTTTTTCAGCCGTTTGATGATAATTCCGTCATCACAGCAACACCGGAATCACAGAATTCAGCTTTGAAATTCAAGCAAGCGATCGATGTCTTGTACAACTCTGTAGGAAGCGCAGTCACCATACCAAACATACTTCTTGAGTATTAGCAGCGAGAACCTTCAGAGTTAATTGGGTAGATAGATGCTGATTGGTAGATAGATTGCAAGCGTAGATAGTTTCGATGAGAAGCACATCAATCGTTTATCGAAACCATTAGGTTTGTCACTTAAACAAGGAAGTGAACCCTGACAATCTATAACCGAAGTAGGGTTATGTCAATATTACTCAGCAACAGCTAAGGAGCCTAATTCGTTGCTAAATCTCCACTTCCAAAGTTCTGCGTCCAATACGTGCGAAAATTCAGATTTCCTGGATCTTCTTCTAAATTGACAAACCCAACTCCAATTTCGGTGAATTCAGGACGCAACAAATTCTCGCGATGACCAGGACTATCGATCCAATCTTGAACAACCGTTTCGGGGGTCGGTTGTCCAGCCGCAATGTTCTCTCCGATCAGACGTGCGCTATAGCCTTCCGCACGAGTACGATCGCTCAAATCAGAGCCATCAATTCCATCATGGCTAAAGAAATCAAGTTCTGCCATCGCTTCAGAATGCCCCTGAGCAGCCGACTGCAACTCAGGATTCGGCGTTAAGGGTGCGAGTCCGTTTTCCGCCCGAAACTGATTGGTCAGATCAACCACTTCATTGATGAACTCCGTATCGATCGCGGCAGGCGGCAAGCTTTCTTCGATTGGTGTGGGTGGCTCCGTTACGGGTTGGGGTGGAGGCGCTTGAGGCGGAACTACAGGTTCAAGCGGAACGGGAACACTCGGCTGGCTCGGAATCTCAGCTTCTACAGGGGTAGGCACTTCATCGATCGTCGGAGGAGTTCCTCGATCGGGGAAAGAACTTTGGAAATCTGTAAGCTGTTGACGAATCGAATTAACGAAATCATCGAAGTTCGTCAGATTAGTGTCGCCATTTCCCTTCAGTGAGAATGCTTGTGCCACACCGCTAATCTCCTGCAAGTCTTGCAGGTTGCCAAGTGCTGCATCTAGTTCAGTTGCCAGAATCGAGGAGCCTTGAGGATTTGTCGCATCATTCAATGCGAGATTGGTCACATCAAATGCGGTAAAAGTTGCCGCTGCGTCCTCTGACTTGATTGCGAGAGGATCGAGCGATAGAGCGTTGAGATCTAGCATGGTATTCTCTAGAAATTTTAGAACAGTACGAAAATGCCTTATGTGCAACTATCTGGGAAGCTACGGTTTGCAGGAAGCAAGTTGAGCCGCACTTGCTAACAGATTTTGCCCACGATCGCGGATTCTGTGGGATTTCAACGATTTCTGTCTTAGCCGCATTGCTGACGAAAATTCTGGGGTCGCTGATGAAGGCTCCGGTGTTGGAGAACACACGGGTTTAACGGAAGACGGGACAGCTTGAACCTCTGTGCCGATCGAATCAATTGCCTCTGTTGTAGCAGAGAAGTCAGTCACTTCGATCGTGGGAACTGGGTTTGCTAAAACCGGAATAACCGTTTGTGTCGAGAGGTTCAGCCTTGATTCTGCATTCTCTCGATCGACAGCAGGGGGATTAGAAGCGGTGTTCGCTGTTGCAGCAGGAAGACTTGGTAGACTCGGTTGAGCAGACGGCTGAATTGAATCAGACGAAACGGGTGGACTCGACTGCAAACTTGGTTGAGCGGGTGGCAGGCTCAGTTGAGCTGTGGGATGAGCTGTGGGATGAGCTGTGGGAATCGGTGGAGTATTCGATCGTTGCAGTGCAAGATCGACATCCATTGCGATGGGTGACAGTTCAGGCGCAGATTCCGCCTCTGGCTGCAAAGGACTGGGAGCTGCTGCGGTTAATTGAGCCGGAATGATTTTATCAGTCATTGAAATTTCAGTTGCCGCATCCCCCGGATGAAACGCGGCAGCGATACTTTGCTGTAGCATCTCCTGAACGCGAGGAGACGTATACAATGCAGTGTTTTTCAGCGACTCTAGAAATCGCAATGCTTGACCCCAATTGCTATTACTGTAAGCAATCTCGGCTTGTTCCAACCGCTGTAACTGCCTGCCCCAGTTCGTCTGCAAACTTTTTGCTTGAACAGATGTGCTAGTCGATGGTGGAATTGCTTTCAACAACTCGATCGCTTCTCTGGGTTGCCCCTTGGAATAGGCATTTTGAGCAAATCTTAGCAAATCCTTTGACCATTGTTCCCGCAATTGTTGAGCCGCGATATGATGGCGACTGTTCGACGGGATGCTAGTGATCGCGACCATTGCTTCAGATAGTCGATCGTGCTGTGCATCAGTTTGGGCTTGCTCTAACAGATCTTGATAGAGATCCTCAACATCTGATGAGATTTGTCCCTCTGGGGGCGTACTAGAGAGCAGCTTTGCTGAAACAGCAAATCCACTCACAAGAACGGTACTAACGACCAGCGTATTGCCAGCCCATGTTCGGCGTTTCATTGAAACCTCCTGAACTCAGTGTCTGGACGAGAACTTTATCAACAGGCGATCGATCACCTCAGGATATGCTCTCTGCACCCAAAAGCTGCGGTAACTCCGAAGTTTCACAGCAAGAATCGAATAAAAACTTGAAAAAAGAGAATGATCGTACTCAGAGATACTCGTAGAATCTACACCGCTATGTAAACTGCGTCAACCAAACCCAAAGATCATTCAGCCTAAATTAGAACTGCAAAATCAAGGGCGGGTTCCAATTAAGTAGTTTAGCAATGACTGAGAGAAGTTATACAAAATTTTCAAATTGGACAGTTTCAACCTGAAGGTGGATGTTCCCTTTGGGTTAAACCTTAGTATTGGAAAGACAACTAATAGAAAATTAGAAGTCTTAGAGTTTTTAAGCGATGTAGGTTTCTCATTAATTTCTAAGAAAATATCTGAGAAATAACCGTTTGCTGCATCACCCGCCCTGGAATTGAAGTCTTATGCTGATTGAGAGTTCGGGAGTTTCTAGATTTTTTAGAAATTCCTATCACCGAATAGTATTGATG
>JADEXW010000709.1 GCA_015206935.1 Pseudanabaenaceae cyanobacterium LEGE 13415
GTATTTCAGCGATGAACTTTCGGCAAAAATCCGGAATAAAAGACCGTTAAATTTGCCAAAGATTGATTCTAAATTGCAAGTCAAACAAGGCAATTTTATTTTATTTGAACGAACTCGATTAATTTACGATGTGGATCTACGATCGCTGGGTGTTGCCGACCCAGATGGCGATGTTTTAATCAATCCGAATTCAATTCTTGAGCTTCAATTCAGTGTGGATGCGCCTTGGGGAGCGAGTAGTTCAACAAAAAATAGCACCGTTCATCGGGATGGAAAACGAGTGATTTGGACGCTTCAACCCGGTCAACAAAATCATATTGAAACTGCATTCTGGATGCCGAATCCAATTGGAATTGGAACTGTGATTATTATTGCGATCGTAGCGGCTGGAATCTATTTCAAAAATCAACAATTACCGCCTGCGGCAAAACCAGCAGTCTAAAGCACTATGGCGCGTCGTTCTCAAGATTTGCAGCGATGGTTATTTATCGGCTTAAGTGGTCCAATCATTGCTCTAAATGTTTGGCTCCTGAGTCAGTTATTTACCTATTTCGATCATTTAATTGCGATTTTAACGATTTCTGCAATTCTGGCTTTTTTGCTCAATTATCCAGTTCGAGCATTTCAGCAGGTTGGAATTAAACGACAAGGTGCGATCGTCATTGTGAGTGTGATCGCGATCGCGCTTTTAGCCATTCTCACGACCACATTAATGCCAATTCTTTTGGCTCAAACGACGCAATTATTAGAGAAAATTCCTGGATCGCTCGAAGCCAGTCGCCAAAATCTCGATGCTTGGGATAACTGGGCAAGAGAGCGAAACTACCCGATCGATCTTAGAGGATTTGGAAGTCGCTTAAGTACGCAAATTGAAAGCCAAATTCAAAATATTGCTCCTCAAGCATTAGGACTCGCATTAGGAACTTTAACCGGATTAGTAGACACAATATTAGTAATCGTTTTAGCTTTCTATATGCTGCTTTATGGGGCGCAGCTTTGGCACGGATTACTTCATCTAATTCCGCCTAAATTCTCGATTCCATTTGGTGATTCACTTCGCAAGAATTTTCATAATTTCTTCCTGAGTCAAATCCTTTTAGCGCTTTTCATGGCATTAGCAGTTATTCCAATTTTCACTGCCTTAAAAGTACCATTTACGCTTGTATTCGCATTAATTATTGGAGTTGCAGAAGTCATTCCATTTATTGGTGCAGCTTTGGGAATTGGATTAGTGACTCTAATCATCGCGCTCCAAAATTGGTGGTTAGCCTTGCAAGTTGCGATCGCATGTATGATCCTGCAACAAGTCCGCGATAACCTTCTCGCTCCTAAAATCATGGGCGATTTCACAGGTTTAAATCCGCTCTGGATCTTCATCGCCTTACTCATCGGACTTCAAATCGCAGGCATTCTTGGGGTCATTGTTGCCGTTCCGATCGCAGGCACAATCAAAGGTACGATCGATGCCATTCGTCACCCCGAACCCCCGACTGTGATCCCTCCCGAAAAAGAACTTCCGCCACCCGCTTGATTAGTTTTTCTTCACATCAAATCCAATCGAACCTTGCTAAACTAGCGGCGTGATTTGGAGCATCCACGATGAGACAAGTTAACTTTGTAATCATTTTCGTGATTTGTTTAGCGTTGGTTTTGTTTGGCATCGAAAACACTGAACCCGCAGTGATTCACATCGTAAAAAACATTCAATTTCAAGCCCCGTTATCGATCGAGCTAATTTTGTCAGCCGGAATTGGAGCCGTTTTAGCCTGGGTCTTTAGCGTGTGGTCACAAGTCCAACATACGGTTGAAATCCGCAAAGAAGTGACGGTTCGCGACGATCGTATTCACGAACTCGAAGACAATCTGGAACGCTACAAAGCCGAACTCGAAGAACAACAGCGCTTACTTCCTGCTGCTCAGAGTGTTCAAGATGCTGAAGTTCGTGAGATTTATGCCCAATAGATGGAAAATCTCAGCGGTTTAACGAGTCGAGACTGGAGTTTTTGTGTACCATTGACGCTATTAGCTTTAATCGTGCTGGCTGCCGTTTACTTTGCACGAGTCAAGATTCGCTAACTCCCTTCCTCTATGCCAGTTTCTCTTGCTGAAGACGCGATCGCGCTTTTAATTGATTTAGCTGAACGCGGCGAAATTGACCCGTGGGATGTGAAAGTGATTGATGTGATCGATCGCTTTCTCAGTGAGCTTGCCCCTGCAACCGGACGAGAACTCTACGAGGCGAATCTCTCCCAGTCAGGGCAGGCTTTTTTGTATGCGTCCATGTTGCTGCTCCTAAAAGCAAATACGCTGGCTCAAGTCGATACCACGCCAGAACTTTCAGAATTTCCTGAAGGCGAATTCCTCGACGACATCGAATATACCCAAACCACTTTACCCTTAAATTTAGAGCGTCAACTGCGTCGAAGAGCCGTCGCCCAACCGCCCAAACGCCGCCGAGTCACGCTAAAAGAACTGATCGAACAACTACAGATTATTGCGATCGCGCTCGAAGAAAAAGAGCCACGCAACCGAATCAAACGCACGAAAATTCCGAGAGCCGAAGCGGTTAAAGCGATCGCGGCTCTAGCACACGAAGAAAATCTTTCTGAAATGGCAGTCGCGATCGAAGGATTCTTCGCCGATCACTGGTCAGATGTCTCGAAAGGACAAGATTGGATTGATTTTGAACTCGTTCTAGAATTTTGGGTCGCTGTTCAAGAGCGCAATAATAAAATTGAGCCACATCATTCGGAGAATTATGAAC
>JADEXW010000710.1 GCA_015206935.1 Pseudanabaenaceae cyanobacterium LEGE 13415
CACCCTTCACACATTGCACGGAACATTGTCTCCTGAGTACGAAAAGCCGCTCGTTCATGCACGTCATCAGCCCTATATCAGTATCTCGAATCGTCAACGAGTGCCAGAATTAGCCCTCAACTATATGGCAACGATCTACAACGGTATTGATTTAGATGCCCACCTCTTCTATACCCAACCTGACGACCCTCCCTATCTTGCTTTTCTAGGTCGGATTTCACCTGAAAAAGGTACCCATTTGGCGATCGAGATTGCTCAACGTTCGGGATGGCACCTGAAGATTGCTGGAAAAATTGATCGAGTTGATGTGGACTACTTTGAGCAGTTTGTTCGACCTCATATTGACGGCAAACAGATTGAATTTTTGGGCGAAGCAAATCATGTTCAGAAAAATGTGTTGATGGGCAAAGCGATCGCAACCTTGTTTCCTATCACCTGGCGAGAACCGTTCGGATTGGTGATGATTGAATCAATGGCAGCCGGAACGCCTGTGATTGCTTTAAATCGGGGTGCTGCCTCAGAAGTGATTGCTCAAGGGCAAACGGGATTCTTGTGTCAAAGCGTTGAGGACTGTGTAGCTGCTCTAGACCAAGTGGCTCAACTTGATCGGGCATTGTGTCGATCGTGGGTGTCACAACGTTTTAGTGTCAAACAGATGGTAGATGGCTATGAAGGCGTTTATCAAAAGATTCTCTTAGAGCGGTTAACTCAAAATGGAAAATCATCGCTGCTACTACCAAACTGAGGTTCAAATCTGATGTAAGGATTTAGATACTGGCGAAGATCAACAACATAACTATCGAGGACGCAATCATGAAACTGATTAGACTTCTTGCATGAATCCGAAATGCCCACCGAATGGAATTCGCTCAGGCATTCACGCAAGAAGTCTATTGAATATCATGAGAATTCACTCATGGCTCAGGGTTATAAAACCAGCACGACTTACTTCGTAAAACCGATGTTGTCAGCAATCACTGTTACGGGTGCAACAGGCAGCTTTTCTGGATTGGAAACGTCCAGCGTTTCAAACTTGATGTTGTCATTCCAGACTTTTCTAAAGAAATCTTTGAACACCTCGATCGTGAAAAGTTCGCCTGCACAGCGGCGATACCCGAATCCAAACGGGGCATAGCCAGCATAGTCACAAACAGGGTATGCCTGACCATCGGTCGTGTTATAAACCGTTCCAAAGATGCTGTTAGTCATCTCAGTATTTCTGCCATCCTTCACCGCAAAGTTTTCTTTGTGGAAGGGACATTGAGCAAATCCAATCTCTTTGGACTTGGCTTCATTCATTTGGTCGCTCGTCGGAGCAGTTTTGTAGCGATCGGGGTCAAATTCCGTTGGATTCTGCCAATGTTCCGGCTCAAAACTCGTGGGTTTGTGTGGCGTGATGATATAGCCGTAGCGATTGTATCGAGGTTCTCGAACTTCTTTGATCGCAGAGATACTGCCCGTGTTGGGCGAAATCGTGCGAAACAGCTCCATTACAAAGCGATCGAGCGGCGTAAACGGAGAATTGCTATCTGGTTTGTCATAGTTGCTTTTCATTGTTGTTTCAAACCAGGATTGAACGGTTGGATCGCCTGTGTTTTTGCTCAGTTTCAACATGAAGTTGTAGATCGTGTTGCCCCATTGACTCAGCGCCACGAAGTTGTGGAAGCACTCGAACACCACATCTTTGCGCCGGAAGTTTTCGCCTTCTTCGCCGTTTTTGAGCCAGTAGTAGACGAATGTTTTCTGAGGATCGGCAACTGTTCCATTTGCGACAGCTTCGACTCGCTCGTTGATCCAGGCTTTTAATGAATTCCGCAGCGATCGCACTCTCATAAAATTGTCATGGAACACTTCTAAAGTGGGATCAAGGTAAGCAAGGATTGCATTGAAACTTTGCCCAACCTGCCGCCCTTCGGGTGGAATCTGATCAGCTTGCACCCCAACATGGAGATTCCAAAACAAATCGAAATAGTTGTCCAAGTAAGGACGCATCACAGGCTGACCTGCATTCTTTGCATCAAACAGTCGATCGAAGAACTGAATGATTTTATCTTGATAGCTAGAGCGGTAAAGATCGGGAGTGAGGGCTGAGACATAAATCTTTTTTCTGCGATTGTGTTCACCCCGGTTTTCGTAGCCTTGAACAAACACCGAAAGCCCATCTGCTTCTTTAGTCGGCTTCCACTCATCAAACAATGCGCCCCAGAAGAAATAAGGCAAGGCATCTTCCTTGCTCAATATCAAGTCAATCATCGGTAAGTCTACACGCCCACCCTGATAGTCGCTCGTGACTAAATAAGACATGATCACGTTTTCAATATAATCTGCCTCAAAATGACTGGGAAGTGATGCGCGGAACTGATCAAGGGCAAACTGTTTTCGCCCTGGCTGTTTTGACATTGCAGCTTCCTTAGCTTCATCGGGTAAGGGTGCGGAAACTTTAGCTGAATCAGGAATCGGATAGTGCATGATTGGAAAGTCCTATATTTCTGATAAGAAGTCACTTCAGGACGCAATTCGTGCAAAGCGCAATTGGGAAGGAACCGAAACTGTGAAGAATAACTTCTTTGACTTGTAACGAAGCGAGGCAGAGCGGAACCAACGATTCTACTTCGGGAGTTAGCCAGTATTTCAACAAGACTAGATGGGAAGCTGTAACCCTACGTCTCTCTATTGGAGGATTGCCACTTCGTTTGTTTTAAGCACGCAACGCGATCGCAGAACCGAAAGCAAGGCGGTAGATCTGTCTATGGAGAGA
>JADEXW010000711.1 GCA_015206935.1 Pseudanabaenaceae cyanobacterium LEGE 13415
TTCAATTCGTCATGGTTGCAACAGTGTTGTGCAATTAGAAATTCTGCCTCAGCCTCCCGCAGAACGCGCCGCGAACAATCCTTGGCCCGAATATCCCAAAGTCTACAAAATGGACTACGGACAAGAAGAAGCTGCGGCAAAATTCGGATCTGATCCACGCGCTTACTTGCGAACTGCAACAAAGTTTGAAGGTGACGAAAACGGCAATGTAAAAGCGATTCACACCGTCGAAGTTCACTGGGAACGCAACGAGCAAGGACAATTCATTCCGAAGCATGTTGCAGGAACTGAGAAAGTGATTCCCGCGCAACTGGTTCTGTTAGCAATGGGCTTTTTAGGTCCTGAGCAACCGTTACTCGATGCAATGGGACTCGATCGAGATGCTCGCAGCAACATCAAATCGGAATACGGCAAATATACAACCAGTATTCCAGGTGTATTTGCAGCGGGAGATTGCCGACGTGGACAAAGCCTTGTCGTCTGGGCATTCAACGAAGGACGAGAAGCCGCACGAGAATGCGATCGCTATCTCATGGGCGAAACCGATCTACCTTAATTCAAAACAATCCACTGAAGGAACTCAATTGCTTCAGTCCCTTCAGTGGACTTCGTTCGATTAGCCCCGAATTCATTCTGGGGCGGTTTCGTGACATGAACAACCCCCTCCTACTGAGGCGCGATCGACAAGGTATAAGGCGCTCTCGCTTTTCCCTGATCGCCCACAAAGACTGAGTAATTTCCTCTTGTCCAACGTCCCGGAATTTCGACTTTGCCATTCGATAAGCGATCGGCTTGGACACAAAACGTTTGTCCTTGACCTGTGATCAACAAAGTCGGCTGTCCGCTGCCTTGTAGCGTAAATTTCAAGTTACTATCAGCGGTCACTTGCACCGTGTGATTTGGGCGATCAGCAATAAAGCCTGCACAACTTGTATCCTTTTTGTCGCCGCCCGATGTACCACTCAGCGTAACGGATTGGGAATTCGGGGCGATCGAGACGACTTGGCTCAGTGCCATGCTCGACATTGCGACCACGGCTGCGATCGCGGTGGGTAAAACAGACCAACGTAGAGAAGCTTGCATAGTGTTCACTCCTGGGGACTCATAGCTATCTTCAGTATGACCAGTCGCGATCGAGACTATCCGCAATCTTGTTCCTGTTCTGTAAGTGTCACCGACACTGCAAAGACTACAATTTTTCTCGTTGAGTTCATGGTCTAAATCAATGCCTTTGATCAAAGTTCAAACCTCGATCGCAAATTCCGATTCTGCTCAAGTCACTGAGTTACTCAAACAACTGTCTGCAACGCTGGCAAAACATACTCGCAAACCTGAGTCTTATGTGATGACTGCATTTCAATCAAATGTACCAATGACGTTTGGAGGCACAACTGAGCCAGTTTGCTATCTCGAAATTAAAAGTGTTGGCTCAATGACTCCGGATCAAACGAAATCAATGAGCCAGGATTTTTGTCAGCAAATTGAGCAAGCTTTGAAGGTTCCCCTCGATCGCATCTACATCGAGTTTGCAGATGCGAAAGGCTATATGTGGGGGTGGAATGGTGCGACCTTCGGCTAGTGGCGGAAGAACGGGCTGAAAAAGACCGAATCGCTTCCTCGATCGTAAATTGAGATCCGCCCGAAGCCCAGAAACTGTCCATAAGCTGGATCACCTTGCGGAAACGCTGTGATCCCAAACAAATAAACGCCACCAAAAGCAGGATTTTGATACGGTGAAAGCGCTATCGTCACTCGTTTTCCGGGCGCAACGGGTGGATTGAAATTCACCGTGATCGCTCTATTTTTCTCGTCTTGAGTCACTTCCCCTAGACCAATCCTGGTATTAGAACGGCTACCCCCATCAAACGCCTCGGTTTCTCTGAGATTAAAGCGAACACGATCGATCGCTGGATCTTGTGCGATCGTCACTCGCTGCAAGGGTTCACCCGCATTTTCTGGAACATCCAGCGTGAAATAATAAGTGGCACTCCAAGCATAAACATAGTTTTGAGTCGAGGAAGTATCTACCAATCGGGGCGGAGACACGAAATAAGTTGTTCCTCGAACCTGAACGGCTTGAGCTGGAATTAGGTTAGTAGAGAAAATCGAACTTGCAGCAATTCCGATCGACAGAACGAAATGGCGAAGAAAGCGTTTCATAACACCGTTTTAGAGCAATATCTTCAGTCTAGACGATTCCTTTTCCAGCCGATTTCTTTACCTGATTAAGACAAGATTAACTTGTATTAAGTTCGGTCTTTAACTATTAAAAGCGATCGCCAATCCAGCGGAAGGGTGCTAATTTAAGAATATAGACACAGACGAGATATCTCCTCAATCTCCACACCACCGCTTTGAGATTCTGTGTCTTCGCTCTCAAAGCTCTCTGCAACTCAGGTTCCACGATTTCGATACGTTGTTGATTAATTTCATTACTGTTGAATTTCAAGGAGGAATATCTATACTCTTCAATTCAAGAGTTGCAGAATTTCAGTCCACTTGATTTACATTACTTTCGTTCTAATAAAGGGTCTAGTTTCTTTAGCTAGACCCTTTATTTTGGTTTGATTCTTTTGCTAAGTTTCTTATCTCGATACCCCTGCTCTAAGAGAGATTTGTTAGGGTGAATTTAGAACACTTCAAGCATAGGTCTAGACAATGGCGATCGCTTCAAGAGCCAATTCTAAATCCGCTAACTGGCATAAAAGTTTAATTCTCGTTTTAGCATTCTGGATCAGCAGTAGTGTATTG
>JADEXW010000149.1 GCA_015206935.1 Pseudanabaenaceae cyanobacterium LEGE 13415
GGATATCTACAATCCAAGACCTCAGAATCGCGGTTTTGTGGCATATTTTGGGCGAGTATTGCAAGCAGTAGAGGAAAATCTTGGCAAACAAGGACTGATCTTCTATGTCACATTAAGCGACATGCAGAAGCTTCCTTCTTATGGTGACAATGTTGTCGTATTGATCATCGGTGATGAGCATTATCGAATCCCTCGATACATTCATCAAGTGGGTGCGATCTTCAAAGCGTATGGCACTTCTCAAGAAATGCGCTGGAAAGCATTAATGACAAAACCCAACTACCGCGCCTTCATTACATTGGTGCAGTACTTTAGTAACTTATCGCTCCGACTACCGCTGCTCGTGAATTACGAGTTGCAAAAGCTCAGAGCGGCTCTAAATAAAGAGGTCAGAATAGCATCGATTTACGACATCCCAGGCGGATACCACAACTCTGAAGATCTGCCGATTAAATCGATCGACGATCGCGCTTATGATGTTTTCTTCGATGGCAGCGTTCAGAATAATCTCTATTCCAAATGGTCGCCTAAGAACTTCTTAAAAACTCCAAAAATTGTGGCTCGATCGCTGATGTTGCACCATCTCGATCGCTTCAAGCAAAAGTATTCTGAGTTTCACATCCAATTGGCGATTCGTCCTGCCTTTGGAATGGTCAGCGATGACGATGCGGGGAGTTACAGTAAGCACTTGATGAATACGAAAGTATGTCTTGTTCCGAGAGGCACGACGCTGGAGTCGTTTCGCATCTGTGAAGCACTGCGCTACGGGTGCATCGTGATTGTGGAAGAATTGCCCGATCGAGATTTTTACCGCAACGCTCCCGTCATCCGCCTCCATGATTGGACGAATCTTGAGCCTGTCCTTGCCGCACTATTAAGAGACAAACAGCGGATGCGTGAAATTCATCAGCAAACTTTAGAGTGGTGGGATACCAAGCTTGCTGAACCTATTGTGGGCAAACAAATTGCTGAGAAACTGAATCAATTGCCGCACGTTCACGCCTAGATGCGCTAGAGAAATATCGACACTCCGAGAAATAAAATCTTTCCCGGAGTGTCGTCCCCTACTTTCGTTCTGGATGCGCGGAAACCTCTGGCGGTGGATTCCCCAACCTATTAATCGCTGCAATCAATTGATAGAGCTTGCCTAAATCGCGCTGATTAAAGTGCAGGATCAAACGCGGTAGCTGGTAAGTTTCGTCTTGTGCCTCTTGCGGTAACGGTTTCGTTTTCTCGATTCTGCCCGTTACGAGAATACTCTTAAACTGATCGTTCAATTCCTCGATCGCTTCATCACTCAACTCGGTCTTCAACCGCAGCACCAATTGAGTTCCCACATAGCGGCTGGAGTGATACACCTGATAGAAACTCGAAATCGCTGCGATCGCGACATCCAAATCATCCGTAATCGTATACAAACTTGAATCATCTGGACTGATCAAGCCGCGTTTCATCAGTTGCTTATCGATGTACTCCGCCCAATCGTCCCAATATCCTCCACCTGGCTTGTCGATTAGAACCAAGGGAACGGGAGTCGATTTCCCCGTTTGAGTTAGCGTCAAACATTCAAACGCTTCATCCTGCGTCCCAAATCCACCTGGAAACACCGCTAACGCATCACTCTCTTTAAGAAAGAAGATTTTTCGCGTAAAGAAATATTTAAACGGAATCAGCTTCGGATCGCCTTGAATGAACTTGTTCGCACCTTGCTCAAATGGCAATTGAATATTCAAACCAAACGATTTACCTGCGCCTGCACCCTCATTTCCCGCTTCCATGATGCCTCCACCTGCACCCGTAATCACCATGTAGCCCTGCTCAGTCACATATTGAGCAAACTCTTTCGCCAACTGATACTCCTCGGTCTCTGACTTAATTCGAGCAGAACCAAAAATTGCAATCTTCCGCACATGACGATAAGGATAAAACACTGTAAATGCTCGTTCCATATCTTGCAGCGACGCATTCAGGATCTTCCAATCTAAGCGATCGATTTCGTCGCCAGAAATTCGAGCGATCAATCCCAAGGTTTGAGCGATCAGCGCACCGTGTTGCATGTGCGGCAACTGATCGAGCAGATGATTCAACGTCGATCGCAACGCTTCGACATTGAGCATAGAGGGGGTAGGTTGAGACGAAACGGAGGGGAACGGGTCAACAGACATGAAGGCTTCCTCACAGGGGCATTCTATTTTAGCGAGAACAGGCAGAATGCGATGCCCGAACCGATACTGAAAAACGCTCCAGAAAATTGCTCCGGAGCGTCTTTAGCACTGTGACAAATGAGTTTGCAAATGAGACGAATCCAGGCGCTTGAATCTTAAAGATGCTTGTCGAGCGTATTAGAAAGGGTGGTTTTGGGTACAGCACCAACGACCATATCAACCCGTTGACCCCCTTTGAAAATCATCAGTGTGGGAATACTGCGAATTCCGTACTTACTAGCGACACCCGGATTTTCATCGGTATTGAGTTTGACCACTTTGACTTTGCCTTCGTATTGCGCTGCAATCTCATCGACCACAGGCGCAACCATCCGACAGGGACCACACCAAGGTGCCCAGAAATCCACGAGGACGGGGACTTCACTCTGAAGCACTTCCTGGTCAAACGAAGAATCCGTAACTTGTGCGGTTGCTGACATTCCTGAAAATCCTTGCCTTTGTTTCATTTGACGAAATTCTAACATAGCAAAAATCGCGGATCTCTTCTTCAGCCTAGACATAATTAGATACAAATTGCTTGGGGAATCGGTTTAGTCGATCGCATCAATTGAGTAAAAATACAGGTTTAAAACAAGGAACCGCCCAAACCGAAGTCTAGGCGGAGTGTGGTGTGAGGAGTGAACGGAAACATGCGTCTCCGCTTCCTTTATTCTAGACGACAGATTTGGTTTTACCAGGCAATCTTTCAACTCCTAGTAAAACTCTTAAACATTTGATCAAAAGGTTATTCTGCGATCGCATATCGTAAAGATTGAAAGATGCGATGCCTTTGGCACACGGAACATGACCGCGCTAAAAAGAAAGCCTCTACTTGCCCATTCCAAGCTGTTGTGCTTTCTGGTAAACCTTTCCTTCAGTTAATAAGGACGGAGCAATCACAACATCCACTTGCTGCATTTCCTTGATATCTTTCGCACCCAAGGTTCCCATGCTGGTTTGCAACGCACCGAGTAAATTATGCGTTCCATCATCTAATTGAGCGGGTCCACGCAAAATTTGTTCCAGGGTTCCAGTGGTTCCGACTCGAATTCGAGTTCCTCTGGGTAACACAGGGCTAGGCGTTGCCATTCCCCAATGGAATCCACGACCGGGAGCTTCTTTCGATCGTGCAAACGGCGATCCAATCATCACCGCATCTGCACCACAAGCAATACATTTACAGATATCGCCGCCTGTGATCAGTCCACCATCTGCGATCACTGGACTGTATTTGCCAGTTTCACGATAGAAATCGTCACGGGCTGCCGCACAATCCGCTACAGCCGTCGCTTGTGGAACTCCCACACCCAAAACGCCTCTAGAGGTACAAGCTGCACCCGGTCCAATTCCAACCAGAACTGCTGCGGCTCCCGCTTTCATTAGATTTAGCGTGACATCATAGGTGACACAGTTGCCGAGAATAACGGGAATCGGCATCTCTTCACAGAATTTCGCCAAATCTAAAGGAGAAACGGATTCCGGTGATAAATGCGCGGTCGAAACAACGGTTGCTTGAATAAAGAACAAGTCCGCGCCTGCTTTTGCCGCAATTTGTCCGAACTGACTTGCACCCGCTGGAGTCGCACTCACCGCTGCAATTCCACCTTGAGCCTTAATTTCTTTAATTCGCTGCTCAATCAATTCCGGCTTGATCGGTTGCGAATAGAGTTCCTGCATCAATGGCACAAATTCAGTCGTCCCAACTGACGCAATCCGATCGAGAATCGGATTCGGATCTTCGTAACGAGTTTGAATGCCTTCTAAATTGAGGACTCCCAAGGCTCCCAACTGCGAGAGCTTCACTGCCATCCCAACATCCACCACGCCATCCATTGCCGAAGCGATGATGGGAATTTCGCGATCGATTCCCCCGATCGTCCATCGTGTATCTGCCAGTTTCGGATCGAGTGTCCGCTGTCCTGGAGAGAGCGCAATTTCGTCGAAACCATATGCTCTTCGAGCCGTTTTGCCCCTGCCGATTTGAATATCCACGCCAATGTTCCCCAAGAACTAATTGGATAAGAGTATCAAATTTCAATCCAAATTGTGTGAGAAAAGTGAGCGGTTTGCATGTAGAGTGCTAGGTCTTATTGCCGAGTACTCACTCTAGGCAATATGATACTTTTAAGTAGCAACAAACAGAGTACAGATGTTTGAACAATCATTACTTGAACTCAACCTCGCAGGCGGCGCAAAGTGTTTCTATGAGAACCTGCAACGAGCTGGTTTTGAGTATCAAGAGGTTGATATTGGTGATGTCACGTTCAAGGCAGGGCAAACTGAACCAGTCCACAGATGGTATCGTCTCACTCCTAGCTACTCACCCGGTCTAGTCCGATTTCTAATCAACGAGTTCCAAATTACGCAGAATCATTTTGTTATTGATCCGTTTAGTGGAAGAGGAACAACAGTAATAGAGTGTCAGAAGCGAGGAATTCCAGCTTTAGGAATTGAGATTAATCCGCTTTTGCAACAAGCTGGGCATCGATCATTGAAATGGGAGAGCGAGAGCCTACATCTGATGGAACAGTATCTGATAGAAGTCTCGGAGCTGATTGCAGAGTATAAGCAGCTTTCTATAGAGGACGTGATTGAAATTTTTGATACAAGAATTCCTATCATTCACAATGTGTTTAGATGGTGGAAAAGCTACATTCTTAAAGAGCTAATCATTTGTCGGCAAGTAATGCTTAAGTCAGGCTATTCTTCTGTTCATAATTACCTTTGGTTAGCTCTGAATAAAGCTTGCTTAGATTGTGCAAACATTCATAGAAATCATCCAACAATTTCTTTTGATGACAATCATCAGCGAGAGATCAATGTACTCTATGAAGTTAGCTCTAATTTGCAAACGATTCGCAATGATATAGGAAAATTAGGGCGGCACACTTGTTTTTCAGAGCTAAATTCTATTGTGTTAGGAGATTCGACCAAGAATTTGAACAATCAAATCGATAGAGCGATTGATTTTGTAATTACTTCTCCTCCATATCCAAACCGGTATAGCTACGTTCATCAAACTAGACCGCAGCTACATTTTATGGAAATATTAGAGAATGTTGGACAAGCTACGGAGATTGATCTTCAAGCGGTTGGCGGAACCTGGGGCAGAGCAACTTCTATTCTTCAAAATCAATTACTTGATGTTCCAACAGAAATTCAACCCTACCTCTGTTATTACGAAGAACTAGAGAAGCGCAGCATTCTGATGTGCAACTATGCCACAAAGTATTTTATCGATATGTGGCATCACATCAAAGCACTGCGCGAGGCTAAGTCAGCGGATTTTCGAGGTGCATACGTTGTTGGAAACTCAAGACTTTCAGATGTAGAGATATTTACAGAAACGATATTAGGTAATCTCTTTAAACATGAGGGCTTTGAGGTTGAGAAAATTGTCTCTTTCAGAAAACGTGGAGGAAAAAAACGCCTCTACGAGACCGCTATCTGTGTTAGAGGTTAGACAAGATGTAATCTATTTCTTGTTTGAATGCCTGAGAATTGCGCTGTAAAAAATCATAAAGGTTAAAGCCAGTAAGCATCTGAACAACATCAAAACTATCTAACCCTTCGTAAAGACTCCAACTTCTAGACAATCTAATAACAGGGCTTTGTAAGGAAGTGTTGCAGAAGATCAACATTACTGGAAGAATTCCAAAGGATTTCAAGGATAAGGACATATCATAATCCGCTTGAATTCGCTTAGAATCACCAATTTGATAACAAGACCGAATCTCGAATCCTATTCCTTCGTACCTTGTCCAATCTTCAGGAATTCGTTGATTAAACCGTTCTTTCCTGATCAATCCATCTGTCGATCGGGTTTGAATCCGGTCTCCAATTTGAATATCCACACCAAAATGCAAATCCTCTTCTTCTAAATCAAAAGCCTGTTTAAGCAGGTATCCAAACAGGGCTTGATACATATCGCCAAGCTTTCGATGTAAGGAAGTTACAAGATTTCCACCCACTCTAGCGATGACATATCTTTCATCGTCTAAGCCAAACGCGCCGAAAGCAGGATCGCTGGCAATGAGTTGTTGGAAGTCCTCGCGATTCTCTATGCCTTTGTAATTTTTGTAGGGACTAAATTGCGAGACTTTTCTAATATTAGCTATTGCTAAATCGAATAATTCTGTTTCATCTATCATCTTGTATATCTTCCTCAAACAGTTGTTTAGCTGTAACGTGAAGAGCATCAGCGAGACGTAAGATGTTCAGAAGACTAATATTTCTTTCTCCTCTTTCGACTCCTCCAATATAGGTTCTGTGGAGGTCTGAGCGAGCTGCGAGGTCATCCTGCGACAATCCTAAGCGCTTTCTGAAGTAGCGAACACGCAGCCCAAAAGCTTTTAGTCGGGCATCCATGAATGCTAGCTCTTTACGGTTGACATTCATCGCTAGAGTACACGGATGAAGCATATAAGGCGACAGTCTATAAGTATCATTTCTGGCGATAAACCTGAAGCCAGCCTTTAAACGAGATATGAAATTCCAATCGATCTATAACCTTACTTAAACAATTGAAAGTTTCTCTAAAACACTGATTCTTCGCGCCATTCGCTTTCTGGTTCCCGCCAATAAACGCTATTTTCTCGCTGCATCATCCGATATCCGATCAGTTCTCGCCGCAATGTCGCCGTATCAGGATGAATCTGTTTGATAATTTCATTGAGCGCTTTTTCGGAATACTGTTGATCCATTTCAAAGTGATTCACGAGCCATTTGAGAATGACCCAGCGTTTTTTACGACTGGCGGGAATTTCTCGTAAGCGATCGCCTTCTAGAAAACTCTTCAATACTTTCTCTTCCCAAGCATCGGGATTGATTTCGCTTGAAACCGTTGTGATCTGAGCGGAAAAGATAGCTTTGCTCAACTCTTGAAGAGCTTCTTGATTGAGGCGGTAAAAATGCGTATTGCGATCGGGACGCATTTGAACCAGATTCAATTCTTTCAATTTGCTCAGATGATGGGAAACGGTTGGCTCTTTAAGCTGTACGAGTGCGGCAAGTTCTTCAACGCTGTATTCGCGCTGTGCCAAGATCCCAACGAGTTTAAGACGGCTCTCGTTTGATAAGGCTTTGAAGAAATTGAGAAGCGTTTGGAATTCGGGTTGTGACATAATTTAATTTTGATGTTCATCTAATTAGAAGTTTATCAAATTAGTTTTAGGTATGCCAACCCATTGAGACTTATAATTTTTGAATAGGTCTATTCGGTGTTATGGCAGAAGAACCCCAAGAAAGTTGGCGCGATCGCGTCGAGCGATTAGAGTCAAATCTCGATCAATTCATTGATTCGGTTTTGCAAAACCAGCGTAATCAAACTGTTCAGCTTCAAATTCATCAAGAACAGCTTGCCTCTCAACAAGAGCAGATCAATGAACTTCGGCAAATCTCACAGCAGTTTGCTGAAGTGCAAGTTGAAACGTTTGCCCGTTTTGATCAAATGCAATCTGAAATTCGCGGACTTCGGATCGAAACTCAACGAATGCTCGATCGATATCTCAATCCAGAACCACCGGACGAAGACAATCAAAACTAGATTTACCCTGACCCATTTTTATGTTTGAAACTGCACAGTTAATCGAAAAAGCTCAATGGTTGGGCATTGCTACGATCGCGTTTGCCGTTCTGACGATCGTTGCTTTTATCTTCAAATGGGGAATTCGCTTCCGACTCGTTGGAGTTACCGGATTTACTGCTGTTCTGACGGGTGGCGTTTTTGCGCTCAGTTTGGGACTATACAATCGTCCGCAAATTTCTGGAGCGCTGCATTATTCGCGTGTGTTTGATGCGGGTGCGGCTCAAGTAGTGATTACTGTGCCACCGAGCATTACGGAAACTCAACTTGAAGCAACCTTAAAACAAGCTTCGATCGATATTTTTTCACCGGGTCGCCTGGGACAAGGATCGGATCAGTTAACCATTCGAGCGCGGACGATTTTGCATCCTCAAGATGGGATATCCCAACCTTTATACTTCGGTGAAGTAAAGCGATCGCTGTCGATTCGGGAAGATGAAAACGCTACGATCAAGGTGTATCGCGAAAACTTGGCACAATTACCCAAGTCGATCGCATAAAGTTTGTTTTTCACTTCTGCAAAATGTCTACTCAATCGAATTCAGTGGTTTCGTTGATGATCGCGCCTGCCCAAGTTGTACGCGGATTTGGTGCGATCGAACAAGTTGGAGAGCAAATCGCTCGTTTGGGATCACGTCCTTTGATGGTCGGTGGAGATCGATCGCTGGAAGTGGTCAAGTCCCGCCTCAAATCGGTGTTTAAGTCTCACTCGCTCCAGTCCGCAAAAGCGACTTATGGCAAGGACTGTAGCGAGATGACTTTAGAAAATCTTAGAAAAGCGGTTGCAGATCATCAAGCCGATCTCATTATCGGAGTCGGGGGTGGTAAATCGCTGGATACGGCGAAACTATTAGCCCATCAGTGCAAATTACCGATCGTCACGATTCCAACTTCTGCTGCAACTTGCGCCGCTTGGACAGCGTTATCGAACATCTATTCTGAGCAACACGCATTTTTATATGATGTTAGCTTGGCTCGCTGTCCGGATGTGTTGGTGTTGGACTATGATTTGATCGCAACTGCACCAGAGAGAACATTGATTGCAGGAATTGGAGATGCGATCGCGAAATGGTACGAAGCTTCAGTAAGCAGCGGACATTCGGATAAAACACTTCTGATTGCGGCGGTTCAACAGGCGCGAGTGTTGCGCGATATCTTGTTTCAAAAGTCCGAATCTGCCTTAAAGAATCCTTTGGGATCAGAGTGGCAAGAAGTGGTTGATGCTTCGGTGCTGATGGCAGGCGTGATCGGTGGAATTGGTGGCGCACAATGTCGAACGGTTGCGGCTCATGCAGTTCACAACGGATTGACGCATCTTTTGGAAAGTCATCATGCACTGCATGGGGAAAAAGTAGCGTTTGGAATTCTCGTGCAACTTCGACTGGAAGAAATGGTGCAGGGAAATCAACTTGCCGCTACTGCTCGTCAGCAATTGTTGAAGTTTTACGAGCAGATTGGATTGCCGAAAACATTGGGTGATTTGGGACTTGGAGGAGTGTCGATCGCGCAACTTCAACATGCCGCAGAAGTCGCTTGTAACGAAACTTCGGATATTCATCGCCTACCATTTCCAGTGGTTCCAAGCCAACTGATGGCGGCGATGGTGTCTACTACTGCACCGACTACAGCGACTCGACCTGAAATCAGCGATTTATCTCAGGTTGGATCTGCGGTAGAATAGCCAACTCAGTCGTCAATCGTCGTCCGTTTCAACCTCATGAATTTGCCCTGGATTTCTCCTGCCGATCGTTTAACGAAACTGCCTCAGTATGTATTTGCGCGTCTCGATGAGTTGAAAGCCAACGCCAGAGCGCAAGGAGTCGATTTGATCGATTTGGGTATGGGAAATCCAGATGGGGCAACACCAGCCCCGATCGTGGAATCCGCGATACAAGCAATCCAAAATTCTAAGAATCATGGATATCCGCCATTTGAAGGGACTGCCAGTTTTCGGAAAGCGATTACGGATTGGTATCGTCGCCACTATGGAGTTGATTTAAATCCTGATGGCGAAGCATTGCCCCTGTTGGGATCGAAAGAGGGACTAACTCATTTAGCGCTGGCATATCTTGATCCAGGTGATGTCGTTCTTGTTCCCAGTCCCTCGTATCCGCCGCACTTTCGAGGCCCGTTAATTGCGGGTGCGACCCTTTATCCGTTGATGTTGAAGGCGGAACAGGATTGGTTGATTGATTTAGCAGCGATTCCGGAT
>JADEXW010000712.1 GCA_015206935.1 Pseudanabaenaceae cyanobacterium LEGE 13415
CAATCCGATTCCATTGTTTCAGCGAAGAGTTTCGCAGCATGGCGACCCCTCCAGATTCTCTTGTCTCTAAATTATCCAACTGAAAGAGTCCTTGCTCACAGTTTCAACACAAACCTACACCTGTAAGCCCCTAAATCCCCCAAGTTTGGGGGACTTTGATTCTTGTTCCCCCAAACTTGGGGGTTAGGGGGCTTGCGAATCTGTAGCACTCAAAGATCAATTCGGTATAAGATTCTTGCTCTCCCAAACTTGGGGGCTGGGGGGCGCGGTCAACCCCGCACCTTACGATTAATCAAGGACTGCTATAGTGCAGCGACTAAAACATCTCCGATCGCTTGACAGCCTACGAGCGTTTTACCCTCAGACATAATATCTCCGGTGCGATAGCCCTGATCGAGTACTTTGAGAACGGCTTGCTCGATATGGGTTGCAGCTTCAGCTTGATCAAAACTATATCGCAGCATCATGGCTGCACTTAGAACCTGTGCCAATGGATTCGCTTTATCTTGTCCTGCAATGTCTGGAGCCGAACCATGCACAGGCTCATAAACACCTGGATTCGATGCGCCTAAACTAGCAGAAGGCAACATGCCGATACTGCCTGTTAACATTGCAGCCGCATCCGAAAGAATGTCTCCGAATAAATTACTGGTGACGATCGTATCAAACTGCTTCGGAGCGCGAACCAGTTGCATTGCAGCATTATCCACATAGAGATGCGATAGTTCCACATCCGGATACTCAGCCGATAAAGCAATCATCCGATCGCGCCAAAATTGAGATACTTCCAACACATTGGCTTTATCAACCGAGCAAAGACGCTTCGATCGCTTCTGTGCCGTTTCAAATGCCACCCGACCAATCCGATCGATTTCTGATTCGGTATATGCCATTGTATTCACGCCGCGTTTTTCACCTGTTTCGGTGGTGAAAACTCCGCGCGGTTGTCCAAAGTAAATTCCGCCCGTCAATTCGCGCACGACCATAATATCAACACCCTCTACGACTTCGCGTTTGAGAGTTGAAGCATCGATTAACTGCGGCAAAATAGTGGCAGGACGAAGATTTGCGAATAACTGTAAGCCCGATCGCAGTCCTAATAATCCGGTTTCAGGGCGCAAATGACGCGGCAGAGAATCCCATTTGTAACCGCCGATCGCAGCAAGCAACACCGCATCACTGTTCTTACAGGTTTCTAAAGTAGCAGCGGGGAGCGGTTCACCTGTGGCATCGATCGCAGATCCGCCGATTAGTGCTTCTTGAAACTCGAAGTTCAGCGCAAACTTTTCACCGATGGTTTTGAGGACGCGAACGGCGACGGACATAATTTCAGGCCCAATGCCATCACCCGGAAGAAGTGTGATTCGATACTGCTTTGTCATAGCGCGTTTTCCAAGTCTGCGGAAAGTATCATATCGCTAAAAGCAATACCAAATTGATTTTTGAGTGCGACAGATGCGGTAAGCCCCCTAACCCCCAAGTTTGGGGGAACAAGAATCAAAGTCCCCCAGAATTGGGGGATTTAGGGGGCGAAGGATCTGCCGCATTAACAGATTGATTGGGTATAAGAGAATTCTCTGAAAGTCCCGGTAATGACTTCAGAATCGCTTCACACGATCGTAGGCGGATGAACTGCTCCACCATTCAAAATCCTTGGAACAATTGAGACCTGCAAAAGTCATAAAACGAAAGATTTTAATCGTATTTTTTGTCCCTGATTTTTCCCGTCGAAGCTGAGTTTCTGTGTAGAGGGAAGAGGGAAACTGCATTGATCTACGGATGACAATTCAGATCGGGTTGTTATCGTTTTCGCTTGCTCAAACAGGGTGTATTTGTTAACGTCGTTTCGGTTGATATGATTTCTGGTCTCTCTACCAAGACTGGAAAGACGGTCAACATTGCAAAAGTGTCACATGATTTTCGAGTCGAGTCACTGCCCGGAGGATAGTCGTGTCGAAACCCAATTTTGCCAAAACTTAGTGGCTCAGGCGAATGTCGATCGAGCCATTACTCCAGAGCGATCGACCTCAATATCGCCTGATTCAATCCGTCCGAAACCGTCTCAAGCGATTCAGCAAATTATTCTGTTCACGCCGTCTAGAGCGAGTAATCCTCAAATTCAAGCGGCGTTAGTGAAGCTGCAAAATCAAGTGGCGGCAGAATTACGATCGAGAGGCTTCACGGTTCAATCTGTCCCCACTGGACTCGATTCTGCGAGTGCGATCGCGTGGATTAATCGGCGTGCGACTCCAAACACTTTTGCGTTATCGCTCCAAACTGATGCGTTTCTCAATCCCGATGCGAGAGGAACAGCGGCATTTTTTCGAGCGGGTGATCCACAGCGCCAGCAACAAGCAGAAGAATTGGTCAAACGGATTTTGCGGAATGTTCCAACTTTGGTCGATCGAGGAGCGCGACCGGATACGGAAACCGCATTTGGAAGATTACCTTTTGTGCGGCAGTTGAGCGTTCCAGCGATCGTTTTATCCGTTGGATTTTCAACCAGTCCACAGGATCGAAACATTCTTTTAACTCGTTCAAGCGCGATCGCACAAGGGATTGCGAATGGACTTGCGCCTAGACCTGTTCAAGCGCGATCGACAACTCAGGTTCCGATTCGGATTCGGTTGAATGGAGAACTGTCTGAAAATCAGGGATTTATTTTGGGAGGCAATGCTTATTTACCGATCGCATTACTCAATGGACTTGCAATTAACTTTCAGCGTCCTAAAACCGCGCAACTATTCAC
>JADEXW010000150.1 GCA_015206935.1 Pseudanabaenaceae cyanobacterium LEGE 13415
ATTCTTGATGATGTCGAGATGTCGCTGTTCGATCATTTGGAAGAATTGCGGCAGCGGATCTTTGTGTCGTTAATTGCGATCGTTCTTTGCATTGTCAGTTGTTTCATTTATGTGAAACCGCTGGTGCAATTTCTCGAAGTTCCGGCAACAGGCGTTAAATTCCTTCAGCTTGCACCGGGAGAGTACTTCTTTGTTTCGATTAAAGTGGCTGGCTACACGGGCTTGATATTATCTGCGCCTATCATCTTGTATGAAGTTGTAGCGTTTGTATTGCCAGGATTGACCCGACGAGAAAAGCGGTTCCTAGCCCCTGTTGTTTTAGGTTCAAGCGTGCTGTTTCTTGGAGGATTGGCGTTCGCGTATGCGTTATTGATTCCTGCGGCGTTGAACTTCTTTATCTCTTATGGTGCAGAAGTTGTTGAACAGGCTTGGTCAATCGATCGATATTTCGAGTTTGTTTTACTGTTGATGTTTAGTACTGGATTAGCGTTTCAAATTCCAGTCGTCCAAGCATTACTTGGATTTTTGGGAATTGTGTCATCGAAGACGATGTTGGCTGGCTGGAAATATGTTCTTCTGGGTGCTGCAATTCTGGGGGCGGTAATTACTCCTTCGACTGATCCCCTGACTCAAAGCTTATTAGGTGGAGCGGTTTTAGGGCTTTACTTTGGTGGAATTGGGATTGTGAAACTGTTGGGTAAATAGAGCGCGATCGACAGTCAACGCGATCGCGCTTTATCGAGTTAGTAAATGCTTAACGTTCTCTCGCCGTTGTTGTTCAAGAAGAACACCACATTGCGCCCGGTATAAGTCACTCCGTCCGAGCTACGTCTCACATTCACAGGCTCTCCCCTCAATTCTGTTTGATTCGTTCTGCGATTAAACGCATTCAAGCGGGTCTGCCCATCGCTCGTGTAAACTTTGACCTCATAATGATTGACAAGGAAACGTCGATCTCTAGCATTAATTGTCACGGGATCTCTGGGCCCGCCCTGTCCAGTTCCACTAATCGGTCGAATAAAAGTTCCATCGACCCAGCCTTCAATCCCAGATCGATAAGTTTGGACGTAGTACCAAAGATTTCGATTCGCCCCAACTCTTTGATCTAACAGTCGGACACGATCGCCCCCGATTCCGAAGCCACGCGATGAGGCAGCAACGCTAGGGGTTGAACGTAAATTAATCTGAGCGTTAGCAAATCTCGACGTTAAGACCGCATCACGAGCAAACGCGGGTAAGCTACTAAGTGCAACAAGTCCGAACGATGCGATCGCGCTAAAAAGAAGTTTGACATTCATTTGGTTTTCTCCCTGATCGATGACTATAGATCCTTACTGAACTCAACGCATTCCAGTAAGCACTCTCCTGCGACACCTGTTTCGTAAGATATCGGTTTCTGAGTAAAATTTTGAGCAGACTTAAGTTTTCCTTTACGTAAGTCGCCTTTTATTGACAATAAAAAAGACGCTCTGTAGAACGCCTTTTGTAGTGAAATAAACAGTTTATGCACTGGCTTCGGTCGCTGAAGCTGCAAGTTCTTGCTCTCTTGCAAGACGACGTTTCTTCGCGTAAAGCTGGATAAATGCCGCCATCGCAACAATCATTCCAAAGATTCCCCAAGCCGTGGCACTGGTGGGAATATCGTTCTTAAACACTGCTAGCATCACCACAATCACAAATAGGACAGTGGGAAATTCATTAAACCAGCGGAATTGTTGTCCAGTGAGCTTGCAGGTATCAGCAGCAAGGCTTTTCATGATTCTCAAGCACAGATGATCATAAACAATCAGCAGCGCAACACAAGCTAATTTGATATGAAGCCAGGGTTGCTTGAGGACATCTGGCTCTGTGTAAACTAGCCCGATCGCCATTGCGATCGTCAATAGCAATGCGGGAGTCATGATGATGCGATAGAGTCGCTTCTCCATAATTTGATACTGATTGCGAAGAATGCTGCGAGCGGGTTCTGCTTGTTCATTCGCTTCCGCGTGATACACAAACAAGCGAGGCAAGTAAAACAAACCCGCAAACCAGCAGACAATTCCCACAATGTGAAATGCTTTAAACCACTGATATGCCATAAGAATCGTTATGCAGAGTGTTTGAAAAGCGTATCGAGGTAAACCGCAGTGGTTGATCGATCGCATTCTCCATTCTGCAATAAAAAGAGGCTCAATGCGGCGGTGAGAACCTGATCTTGATCCCAATCGGGGTGTTTCTCTAAATAGGTTGCTAAAGAAGCATGGAGAGCTTCGGGGAGTTCGGTCAAGATGCTTACGATCGGGTACATAACTAACGTCTCAAACTGGATTGTGGGATCGGCAAAGTCGAGCCTTGTTTTTTAACAGGCTGTGGAAAACTTCAACTTTCACAGGAAAAAGTCTCTTCTGCCACTCCGGATGCAATTTCGCACTTATGGAGCGGCTAGGACGTAGCATTTGTATTGGTTTCAGCCATTATTTGCGCGGCTAATCGAACGGCTTTATTGTGCGGGAAAAGGTGAATTTCTGTCAATGCTGGAAAATGTATCAGGGAGGATCAGTTTGCGCCTGATACAACGTTAGAATGCGGCTTTCAGCGATCTCACTTTCTAAATTCTAAAGGTTACTGACGTAAGCGACACTTATTTTAATCAATCTTTCAGTAATTCCACGGTTTATCCACAAGGACGACTTTTTTCCTGTGGAAAACTGGGCGAGTCTGTGGAAAACTCGTACGAAAGTTGGGGAAAACAGCAACGCTTTCCACCAGCATTGATTTCAAAAAATGCGATCGAAGTCCTATTCAGTGATTCCGGGATGGGGAGCGGTTCCAAAAGCTCGTGCGACCCTGACTGATAGCGCGTTACATCAATCGATTGAGAAGTTTTGGGGCAAGAATTAAAGGCAGATCGAATTGAAGCCTACGAATTCTATCAGCACTGAGGGCAAATTACCAGGTCGGATCGTAAAAGAGATTGATTGTTACAGTCTCGCGTCCGGGCGGCACAGAAGCGATACAACTGCGAACGGTTTCCCCGTCGTCTAACTCGACTTCGCAGGCGTGACATGACCCCATCAGACAGCCCGTAGGAATCGATACGCCTGCTCGATCGGCAACTTGCAGGAGCGGTTCACCGACTTGAGCATCGACGGTGACATCATCGGGAAGGAAGCGAATACGAACACTCATGTCAGGATTCTAAAGAATATCTAAACGCCACAGGCTTTTGGGGATTTTGCCTTTACTGTATGAATCAAGGACAAACGGGTACGTTGCACCGAAAGGGTTAGGGATAAAAGCGCATTCAGGATAATTCCGATGCGCTTGTTTTTTTGGAATGAATGGGTTTGGTATCGCTGCGGATCGGGGATTAAACAACATCGGTTATTGCCTGAGCGATCGTGCCCCCTGACCCCCAATTCTGGGGGAAATAGACTTGGCTCAAAGTCCTCCAGAATTGGGGGATTTGGGGGGCTTTAGCCGATAGAAACGAAGACTGATCGCATCACGTCTTCACTTTATGGCAGAACGGGCTTGAGATCGAGATGAGGCTCGATCGAATCTGCCAACTGATCTAGCATTAATTCCCTTTGTTCTCGGTAATTCGCCACTCCGGTTGGTAGCGATCGTAATCCCCGTTGTTGGCGCAGTCGATTTAACCAAGCCCGTCGCCAAGGTCCGTTATCAAAGATGCCGTGTAGATAAGTGCCCCAAACCGATTGGGATTCATCCACGACACCGAGATTTGAATCATCGAATAAGGGTTTTGTCCCTTCGGATTCTTCGAGCAAACGAGTTCTACCTTGGTGAATCTCGTAGCCTGAAACAGGTAGACCTTCTTGGGGGAAGTTAGAAGTAACGCTGCGCTGACGGGCGATTTTTTGACCTGCAATCACCGTTTTAAGCGGCAAGAGTCCTAAACCGCGATATCGTCCTTCTTGCCCTTCGATGCCCTCTGGATCAGCGAGAATCTTACCCAGCATTTGGAATCCGCCACAGATGCCTAGAACAGTTCCACCAGCAGCAATATAGTTTTGGATTTCTTCCGCCATGCCAGATTTGTGGAGCGCGATTAAATCTGCGATCGTCGTTTTCGATCCAGGAATAATCACCGCATCCGGATGTCCCAATGGCTGTTTTGGATGGAGATATCTCACATTCACCGATGGTTCAGCTTCGAGCGGATCGAAGTCGGTGAAATTGGAAATTCGTGGGAGTCGAACGACCCCGATCGTAATATCGCCTTTGGTATTCGGAGTGCGATCGAACAACGATAAAGAATCTTCGGCGGGGAAAACCTGATCCAGCCACGGAATCACACCGATAACCGGAATTCCTGTCTTCTTCTCCAGCCATTCAATGCCTGAATCGAGTAACGCGCGTTGTCCTCGGAACTTATTAATCACAACGCCCTTAATTAATGCGCGTTCGTCTGGATCTAGTAACTCTAAAGTTCCGACCACATGAGCAAAAGCGCCCCCTCGATCGATATCGACGACTAAAATGGTGGGCGCGTTCAAATACTTCGCGACCCGCATATTCGTTAAGTCACGGTGCTTTAGGTTAATTTCTGCTGGACTGCCTGCCCCTTCGCAGACAATAAAATCGAATTCTTCACTAATGCGTTTTAGAGAATCTTCGATCGCTGCCCATCCCGGCTCGAAAAAGTTTTCATAATAATCCGCTGCGCCGGTTCGTCCGACGACGCGACCCTTCACGATAACTTGAGAAGTCATATCGCCTTGAGGCTTTAACAAAATTGGATTCATCTCCACCCAAGGTTGAACTCCTGCCGCCCAAGCTTGAACCGCTTGAGCATATCCAATCTCGCCCCCGTTCGCAGTGACATACGAATTGAGTGCCATATTTTGTCCCTTGAACGGCGACACTCGGAAGCCCTGACGCGCCAAAATTCGGCAGAGCGCAGTCGCAATCATTGATTTTCCTGCGTGGGAAGTCGTGCCCACCACCATCACAGCCTTCATGGATTCATCTCCGGATAGATACTAGAACGGGAGTCGTAGCCAGCGATTGATCGCATTGAGAAGTCGATCGCGAAATTTTGCTTTGCCAAATCCGCCCACGGCTTGCCAATGTTGAACGAGTTGCCGACCGAGCGGAGTCAGCCGAAAACTATCGGTCAATCCTTGCCCATCGACTTCACGCCGCAGGAGTCCAACTTGAATGAGCCAGAGCAGTTCCCCCTCTGCTGCGAGTTCTGAGAGACTTTGCCTGCTGTACTGATTGCGAATGCCAGCCGTTCCCGCAACAGCACTCAGCGCAACACTCTGATTGAGCATTGTTGCGTAGAATTTCAGCCGAAAGGGGGCACAACGAACAGCACGAGCGGCGCGATCGAGGGTTTTCTGCGGATAGCGGAAGGCAGGATTAGAGGTCGTCGGGGTCATCAGTAATCGCGACTAAATTGAGTTAAAGCTTTGATGAAGTTTAAACGGATTCAGCCTCTATTATTGACAAAAATCGTTTTGATTTGCGAGAAATGCGCGATCGAGTTTGCAATCTGATTCACTGTTCGCAAAATTGCAGGCGAAATCCGGGCAAAGTTTGCTTGCCAACTCAGTAATTTTGCTAGTTTATCGGCAAAATAGAAACTTAACGAGTTTTACGCTCGACCCATTCGTTCAGTCCTTCTCCAAATAAGGACAATCCCACAACCATAAGCGTCATCGCCAATCCTGGAAACAGTGCTGTCCACCAGATTCCACCCGTCGAAAGCGCGTCGAGTGCCTCTCTCAAATCATGTCCCCATTCTGGAACTTCATCCGGCAAGCCTAATCCCAAAAATCCTAAGCCGCCTAAAGTCAAAATTGCGTCTGCTGCATTCAAAGTGAATAGTACTGGCACACTTTGAATCACGTTTGCAAACAAATACTTTGACAGAACTCGCCACGTAGAAGCGCCCATCGCTTGAGCCGCCTCGATAAACAGTTCAGTCTTGACACTAACGGTTTGATTCCGCACCACTCGATAGTACTGAGGTACATAGGCGATACTGAGCGCGATCGCTGCATTCAAAACACCCCGTCCGACTACAAATGCCAAGGTCACTGACAGTAATAACCCCGGCAATGTGTAGATCGTATCCATGAGAAAGAGTAATGCTCGATCGAGTTTCCCGCCTCGATAACCGCTCACCATTCCTAATGGCACTCCAACAATCAAGCTCAACGCGGTTGCTAGAATCACCACTTGAATCGCGGCTTGTGTGCCAAACAATGTCCGAGAAAAGACATCGTATCCCAAACTAGAAGTGCCAAACCAATGTCTTAAGTTCGGTGCTGCATGAGGAGGATTATCCAGAAACTCAATGGGGCTTTGAATCAGTCCGATCGCTTGCAGAATCGGAGCAAAAAGCGCGATCGCCACAAAAAGTAGAACAATCACTGCCCCAATTCGCATCATTTGACGCGAGAGCGATGGACGTTCAGCAGCATTAATCAGGCGAGGAAGGCGAATAGAGGTCATAGCTCGATCGCGTAAATGATTGCCTATCATACTGGCATTCGGAAAAGTTCGATCGCAGGCGAAAATAGAAAGCGAGTTCTCAGGAGGTTGTTATGTCGCTCACGGTGAAAGACTTAAAAATTGTGCAAGCTCAACTTGATGCGGTTTTTGCAGAACTCGCACCGGATTTGATGGTTGAGGTGAAATCTCCAAGCGATAGTGTGAAGGAATTACGTTTGAAGTGAAACTGCTCAGTTTCAAAGCTCAAAGGTTCAATGCCATCCCAAATCTGCGAAAGCGGAATTGTCTGTCCGGTGATCGCCTCGTATAGTCCTTGTCGAATATCTTCTAGAATCTTCTCCCTTGGTTCATCCTCGTCCGCTTCAGACTCAGGAATCAACACTCTGACTTGTACGCGCCCTGCATATTCGACTTCCAAAGGCTGATCTAGCAGCAATTTACCATTTTGAATGGTGCCTGTAACCTCGATCGCTTTCATACGTTTCTCACACAGAATGTTTTTACCTTATCAAATATCAATAAAATCAAACTCCCCAGTTTTGACGCTGGAGAGCCTGAAAATCAATCAGTTCAGAATTATCCTACTTTCAGCAATTCCACATCGAATAACAGGGTCGCATTCGGGGGAATCGGGCCAATTCCACGACTGCCGTATCCCAATTCTGCGGGAATTTCCAGCATCCGCCGTCCGCCGACTTTCATCGTGCCAACCCCTTCATCCCAACCCTTGATCACTTGACCGACCCCGATTTTGAACTTGAACGGCTGACCTCGATCGCGCGAACTATCAAATTTCGTGCCATCAGTTAACGTGCCTGTGTAATGAACAGTCACCACTTGACCCGGTTCAGGAGTCGCACCCGTCCCTTCAACCACATCGGTGTACTTCAGCCCCGAAGCGGTCGTGACTGATTCTTTGTTCTCTGGATTTGGAGTTGTCATCGGTTTTAGATCTGCCGCTTGCGCGACTTGTACAACAGGAGCAGCTTCAGTCGTGGGTAAATTGAGCGCGATCGCGCTGTCACGGGAACCCGTCACTTGTGCCACAATCAGCAGCACGACACAGACCACCATTACCCCGAAGCTGATCAAAATCTCTCTCATCGATCAGTCCTCTCGAATGTGCTTTTCAATTTTGCACTATTTCCAGAGTTTGTTTTCTAAATCACGTAACTGGCGTTCTAGGCGATCGAGTCTTCCGCGCAGTTCATCCATTTCTGCCTGACGTGGCACACCGAGATCCATCAGCATGTTTCGCAATTGACGCTGCATTTGAGCCTCAAAGCCGCCTTGCTCGCTTTTGATTTGATTCATTAAATCATCGACAAAGCCCTTCGCTTGTTCAGGATTGAGCTTGCCGTCTTTTACCCATTGATCACCGACTTCTTTGAGTTTTTCTGCAACGAGCGAAGTCGTTCCCACCCCTAACATAAGAAGCTGCGTGACCCAATTATTGTTATCCATGATGTTTTGTATCGCTCGATCGATTCAGCTTCGTTTATTGTGGCAAATCTCGATCGATTCGCAACAGGACGGTTTCCCGTCACAGTTTCCCCATACAGGGGCGCGTGGAATGAGACACTAGATCTATAGCAATCCTAAATCAGTCGTGAATCACAAGATTGATCGTGCCCCCTAACCCCCAAGCTTGGGGGGACAAGACTCTTAGCCCCCAGAATTGGGGGTTTGGGGGCGTTCCCAAATCTCGCAACTCAAACCGGATTGCTATCCGTGCTTGCTGTTTTTTCCTCGAAGCCATGTCAGATTCTCAAACCATCAGTGCGGCGGTTGCTGCGCTTTATAATACTTATCCTTTTCCGCCTGAGCCGTTATTAGATGAGCCGCCTCCAGGGTATAACTGGCGCTGGAATTGGCTTGCAGCTTATAGCTTCTGTACGGGACAAAGACCAAAACGCGAAGACATTCGGATTCTGGATGCGGGTTGTGGAACCGGAGTTGGGACGGAATATTTAGTCCATTTGAATTCTCAGGCTCAGGTGACAGGAATCGATTTGAGTTCAGGAGCGCTCGCTGTGGCGCAGGAAAGATGTCAAAGATCGGGAGCCGATCGCGTTAAGTTCCATCATTTGAGTTTGTACGACGCGGATCAATTGTCAGGGCAATTTGACTTGATCAATTGTGTCGGTGTTTTACATCATTTGCCTGATCCGATTCGAGGAATCCGATCGCTGGCTCCAAAACTTGCACCCGGTGGATTGTTTCACATTTTCGTCTATTCGGAATTGGGACGGCATGAAATTCAACTGATGCAAGAAGCGATCGCGCTTTTACAGTCGGATCGATCAAACTATCGTGAAGGGGTTGCGATCGGGCGACAAATCTTTGCTTCTTTGCCTCCGAATAATCGATTAGTGCGACGTGAACAAGAACGCTGGTCGATGGAAAATACGCGCGATGAATGTTTTGCAGATATGTATGTTCATCCGCGTGAAGTGGATTACAACATTCATACGCTGTTTGAGTTGATTGATGCTTCAGAATTGAAGTTTTTAGGATTCTCTAATCCGCGTCAGTGGGAAGCTTCCCGGTTGTTCAATCAACCAGATTTGTTGGAAAGAGCGGAAACATTGAGCGATCGAGAACGGTATCGCTTGATCGAATTGCTCGATCCAGAGTCGGTTACACATTACGAATTCTTCTTGGGACGAGATCCCTTACCGTACTGTGATTGGAACTCGGATGAAGCATTACTCAATGCTATTCCTGAGCGCAGTCCATGTATGGATGGTTGGGAAAGTCGCTGTTTATTTAACTACGACTACCAAATCATTAACTTGTCAGAGGAAGAGTTTGAGTTTATGAAAGCGTGTGATGGGAATCGGACGCGATCGACTAAAGCGATTTTGGCGGAAGTTCCGATCTCGATCGAAAAAGTACGATCGCTGCAAGCTCAACAACTCATTCTGCTCAGTCCATAACTCAATCGAAAAAGAGCAATTGAAAAGAGATGGAGTTTGATTCGCTCCATCTCTTTTTTGCATCTTACGATTAGCAATTACAGCCTTTATGTCCGCAGTCGCCATGTCCGTCTGGATGCCCATTCGCACAAGCATCACTGCAATAGAATTTTTCGTCTTTCTGAACTGCGCTATCGGTCGAAACGATACACAGACAAGGTTCACAAGCACATTTCATTTGAGTCACAGTTGCCATTTTGGTCTCTCCAAATCAATTCTTCTCAGCTTAACATATGAACAGCTATTCATATGTTACAGAATCTAACTGAGGAAGCTTAAATTATTCCAATTAATCACTCTTTAAATCCCGATCGACAATTTCCAACCGTTGAGAATCCCAGTATCATTCGCGATTGCATCAATTACTCTTAATTGCCATCGTCCTTGTGCGGATTGTCCTAGCATTCTGCTTAGAGTGGGTGTCGTTTGCAGAGAATACGATCGGGTCAATGCGGTCTGCCGTCCGAGGGTTCGACCTTGCAGCAAAGTGATCCGTCCCGAAGGTGAAATCAGACTAACTTCAATATCACCAAGAAAAGCATGAGTGATAT
>JADEXW010000713.1 GCA_015206935.1 Pseudanabaenaceae cyanobacterium LEGE 13415
GCTTTCAGTAATGCTTTATACAAACAGGTCGGAATGAGTCCACACAGATTCCGGCAAGATTGAGCAGCGATTCAGTTATTACTTCTTGGTAACTACTGATTGAAAATGTTGCTCCGTTTTAATTAAGTCAGCTCCCGATCTCGTAAGACTTTTTCAAGCGACTTTGATAAGCTGACTTTCAGCCAGTTATTAGAAGTAATTCTCAATAGAGACTAACTAAGTTTTGTGTGAGGCGATATGAATCGGGCGTTGTGGTACTTTGGTTTTCCAGTAATTTGGTTGGTGTTGCAGGCAAATGCGATCGCAGAATCTGACTCGGTGAAGCGGTTACAAGAATTTGAGCAGGTTTCTCAATCCGCAAAACTGCTGTCTCAGTCTTCTGAGGAACTCCAAGCCGATAGAGTTCAGATCACGAATGTACGATTAGCGCCCACTGGGACAGGCGTTGATGTCGTTCTGGAAGCTGAAAGACCTCTAACCCAACCTGTTCTCACATCTAGCGATCGTACCTTGATTGCTGAATTTGAGAATGCAACCTTAGCCCTCTCTCAAGGTGAAACGTATCGGGTAGAAGCTCCAGCAGAAGGCATTCAGCAAGTCATCGTTCAATCTGTCGCCCCAAATCGGGTACAAGTGAGAATTATTGGCACAAACGAGATCCCGATCGCAACAGTCCGAGCAAGTCAATCTGGAGTCATTCTTGCGATCGCCGCACCCACTGAAATCGAAGGAGACGAAGAAGAAGTTGTCGTTACAGCCACTCGAACTCAGGAAGCCCGGCGTGATGTGCCTCAATCTATCACAACAATCAATCGAGAACAACTTCAGCAACAATTTGCGATCTCTCGTGATGTTTCTGATGCGTTGAGTAAACTCGTTCCAGGTCTTGCACCACCCAACGAGCGAAATAACATTTTTGGGCAGACCTTACGAGGACGCAATGTTACCGTTTTAATCGATGGCATTCCCCAAGCAACCACACCTAATGTTTTTCGGGATTTGCAAACGATCGATCCCAGTATCATCGAACGAGTCGAAGTGCTGCGTGGTTCAACCGCTCTGTATGGAGATGGTGCAACCGGAGGTGTAATTAATCTCATCATCCGCAATCCCACCCAAAATCGGCTGACTGCTACAACTGAGATTGGCTTGAATACATCACTGACCGGATCAGAAAATGCTTGGGGACAAACCTTGCAGCAAACCTTCTCCGGGACAGAAGGACAAGTTGGCTATGTGCTAAGTGCTGGGGTCGCAAACATTGGTAGCTTTTTCGATGCCAATGGCGATCGTATTGCACTTGATCCCACCGGACAAGGCGGATTGTCAGATGCAGACGCGCTGAATATCTTTGGCAAGTTTGTTTACACTCCCGACCAAAATCAGCGCTTAGTGTTCTCAGCTAGTCGCTTTAACTATAAACAAGATCCCGGATTTACAAGTGATCCGATCGTCAGTCTTCTACCAGGTCGCCAACGAGCGCGAGTTCTAGAAGGGCTTCAGCTTGACGATGAACCTGGCACTGAAAACTCAATCTTTAATCTCGAATACACCAATCAAAATGTGTTTGGAAGCCGAGTCCGAGGGCAAATCTACTATCGGGACATCCTAGCTCGCTTCTTCCCCTTCGATGCTCGCACTACCCCAAGCTTAGGGCGGTTAATTTTCCAATCACGAGTTGAATCGCAGCGATTTGGGACTCGTTTTGATGTTGAAACTCCACTCACCGCAAATAAAACAGTAAATCTGCTTTGGGGATTAGATTTTAGTAATGAAAATTCTCAACAGCCTGTGTCGTTTTTTGATCCCGCTGTGTTTAGTGCGAGCAATGGTTCAGTGTTTCGTAAGTTAGGCGATCGTATCTGGACACCGCCACTCACGACCAATAGTTTGGGTTTATTTGGACAACTCGAAGCGCGGTTAAGCGATCGCTTCCTCTTACGGGGAGGGATCAGACATGAACGCGCCTCGGTCAGTGTTGATGACTTTGTGACCATTGCAAATAACTCAGTCACAGGCGGGAAGGTGAACTATGACGAAACTCTGTTTAATCTGGGAGGCGTTTACCGATTTACCCCACAACTCAGCGCATTTGCTAGTTTCTCCCAAGGATTCTCGCTTGCAGATATTGGACGAGTTTTAAGAGCCGCACCCAACAATTTTCAGTTCGAGCGAGTGCGACCTGAACCCCAAAAAGTCAATAACTATGAGATTGGTCTGCGTGGAGAATGGCGCAATGTTCAAGCTTCAATTTCAGGCTTTTATAGCACTTCAAACTTAGGGACTACATTCGATGCCAGTTTTGTGGACATTATCCGCGCCCCTGAACAAATTTACGGCGTAGAAGCAACCTTAGATGTACAACCTAGTCGGAGCTGGAATTTAGGACTCTCTGCAAGTCTGGCAGAAGGACGAATTGATGCTAACAATGATGGAAACTACGAAAACTTTCTAGATGGTTTTCGCATTCCACCCTTGAAGCTAACAGCCTATTTGGAAAATGAAACACTTCCAGGTTGGCGCAATCGTTTGCAGTTGCTTTACTCTGGTACTCGAAACCGATTTAACAATAGCACTGCATTTGGTCGTCAGGCAGTGAATGATTACCTCACTGTCGATTTTGTGAGTAATCTCAAGGTGGGAAGCGGAACGCTACAGGTTGCGATCGAGAACCTATTAAATACAGATTACTTTCCAGTTGTTTCCCAATTGCAGACCAGTGATACTCAGTACCTACCAG
>JADEXW010000714.1 GCA_015206935.1 Pseudanabaenaceae cyanobacterium LEGE 13415
CGATCGCACAAGCGGGAGTCGTTGAACAATTTGAAATCCTTCCCGCCATTACGATCGCAGAACCCGTATTTGTCCGCAAGGGAGATGCGTTTGTTGCGGCATTACCGTCTGATGAACTGAGGTTTTCGTATGGGATTGACTTTGAATTGAGCGCGATCGGGAATCAGTGGCACAGTTGGCGATTTGATCCCGAAACATTCGCTGCGGAAATTGCACCCGCGCGGACGTTTGGATTCGCACATCAGATCGAACAGCTACGGGCAAATGGTTTAATTAAAGGCGGTTCGCTCGAAAATGCACTCGTTTGCAGCACCGACGGATGGATAAATCCGCCTTTGCGCTTTTCAAATGAGCCAGCACGCCATAAACTTCTAGACTTAATAGGAGATCTCAGTTTACTGGGGACGTTTCCGACCGCTCACTTTTTGGCATACAAAGCGAGTCATGGGTTACATACTCAACTGGTACGTCAATTGTTAAATCTCTAACGAAGTCTATCCCTCTAGCCCTTAACTCGAATCCCATGTCAACCTTGATTGAAACCCACACCGCACCTACTGAACCGTTGAAAGAGACTCCGATCAAAACCACCTTCACCGTTGAAGAAATTCATCAGCTTCTACCGCATCGCTATCCGTTCGCATTAGTCGATCGCATTATTGATTACGTGCCTGCAAAGATGGCGATCGGGATCAAGAATGTTTCCTTTAATGAGCCGCAGTTTCAAGGACATTTTCCGGGTCGTCCGATTATGCCAGGAGTTCTGATTGTGGAAGCGATGGCGCAAGTGGGCGGCGTGGTTCTGACACAAATGGCAGATGTGCCAGGTGGACTTTTTATGTTTGCTGGAATTGACGGGGTGCGCTTTCGTCGTCCGGTTGTGCCAGGTGATCAACTGGTTATGACGGTGGAACTGCTTTCGGTGAAGGCACGTCGATTTGGAAAGATGCGCGGTCGTGCCGAAGTTGACGGTCAACTTGCCTGTGAAGGTGATTTAATGTTTGCGCTGGTCGAATGAGGACAGCGGGATCACGCGCAGATCGATCGCTTCGTGCAGTGGAACTATCGCTTCTCTTTCTTCTAGCCCTTCGTCCCTCTACCCTCTATCTATGACCACTACTTTGATCCATCCGACTGCTGTGATCCATCCGAATGCCCAACTTCATCCAACCGTCCAAGTTGGAGCCTATGCGGTGATTGGGGAGCATGTCAAAATAGGGGCGGGATCAAGTGTGGGGCATCATGCCGTGATCGAGGGTTGGACGGAAATTGGAGAACGAAATCAGATTTTCCCTGGAGCCGCGATCGGTCTTGAGCCGCAAGATTTGAAATACGATGGTTCACTCGGTTTAGTCCGAATCGGAAACGGCAATCAGATTCGCGAGTTCGTCACAATTCACCGTCCGACCTTTGCCGATCGTATTACGCTAATCGGAAACGGCAATCTACTCATGGCTTACGTTCACGTCGGTCATGAGTGCGTGATCGAAGATCAAGTGATTATTGCGAATTCGGTTCAGATGGCGGGTCACGTTCACATCGAATCGAAAGCGAGATTAAGCGGTGTGCTAGGAATTCATCAATTTGTGTGGATTGGACGACATGCAATGATTGGCGGCATGAGTCGTATCGATCGAGATGTTCCCCCGTTTACGATCGTTGAAGGCAATCCTTCGCGGATTCGGGCATTTCACCAAGTTGGACTTCAGCGATCGGGCTTTTCGGCAGAAGAAATTGGTTTGCTGAAAAAAGCATATCGAACCGTATTTCGATCGAGCTTAACGATGAATGAAGCCTTAGAAAGACTCGATCTTTTGCCCGAAAATGAACATATTCAGCATTTCCAACAATTCATTCAATTGTCTCTCTCACCAGGACGTAGAGGACTGACACCCAGCGCAACTCTGTAAGAGGGTGTTTGAAACGTATCGTTCCGACGCGCTGACCTGCCCCGGAATAGAATTCGGGGCTAACCGAACGAAGTCCACTGAAGGGGACTAACAGCCAATCTAACTTAGGTCTTCAGTCCTGTGAACAGGACTTCGCACCGATAGCCCCGAATTCCATTCCGGGGCGAACTCGAACGGAGCGAGAAAACTTCTATACTTCTCAAACATTCTCTAAAGCGAATGAAAAAACGAATTTTTATCAGTACAGGCGAAGTGTCCGGCGATTTGCAAGGCGCATTACTGGTTAAGTCTCTATACAAACAAGCCGAGAAAGCTGGAGCCGAGATCGAAGTTTTGGCGCTGGGTGGCGATCGAATGGAAGCCGCTGGTGCAAAACTTTTAGGAAAAACAACTGAAATCGGCTCGATGGGCATTGTTGAAGGATTGCCCTATCTATTTCCGACAATGAACGTTCAGCAGCGAGCAAAGCAGTATCTGAAAGACAATCCGCCGGATATGGTGGTCATGATCGATTACAGCGATCCGAATATCAGCATCGGTCTGCATGTTCGGAAACATCTGCCGAATGTTCGGACTGCGTATTTCATTGCCCCTCAAGAATGGGTGGTACGAATTAACGAGAAAAAGACGCAGTGGATTGTGCAGATTAGCGATCGTATTTATTCGATTTTTCCAGGCGAAGCAGACTATTACCGATCAAAAGGTGCAAATGCTGTATTAGTCGGGCATCCGTTGGTTGATCGCATGAAAAATGCTCCCGATCGAGACTCTTCTCGCGCCAAACTGGGAATTGCTCCGGATCAAACTGCGATCGTGCTACTTCCCGCC
>JADEXW010000151.1 GCA_015206935.1 Pseudanabaenaceae cyanobacterium LEGE 13415
GACTTGAATAGAGCCATGTCTTTGCCTCGAACTTGATAATTTCGTATAAAGATTTGGATGATCTGTGTTCAGGTTATTCCTTACACATTCATCACTTTGACCGGAACTGGTTTTTCTTCCCTCAAGCTTCTGGTAGAGATGGGAGGAGGACATATCAAAAGAAAAAACACGAAAAAAGGAGGATTACATGAAGCGATATTTATGGGTCTACTTCATTGCACTTGCAAGTCTAACTGCTTGTGAGCAAGAACAAGCTCCAAGCGCGTCTCAACCTCCTACACCTCAGCTCAAAACAGTCACCGTTAACAATGCCAAAGTCGTAGAAGGTCAGACGGTTTACGTACCTATCTATTCACATATTTACATGGTTGAGCCGGGTCGCAGAATGGATCTCACGGCGACGCTGAGTGTCCGAAATACGGATTTGTCTCAGCCGATTATTGTGACTGCTGTGAACTATTACGATACGAATGGGAAATTGGTTCGTAAGTACTTAGAAAAGCCGATCGAACTAAATGCTCTCGCCGCTGCGGATTTTGTAGTTGCAGAAGCCGATCGCAGTGGCGGATCAGGCGCATCTTTTATTGTGGAATGGGTCGCTCAGAGGAATGTTTCAAATCCAGCGATCGAAGCCGTCATGATCAACACCGGCGGCAATCAAGGGATTTCTTTTGTGAGTCAGGGACGAGTGATCAAAAGCCGAAAATAAAAAATCCGAAGGCAGCATCATTTCTACCTTCGGATCTAAGTGTATTCAGTTGGATTACATTCGATTGATGATGTTTTGAACAATGTTCATTCCGGTCACAGCTTGCCATCCGAACAATCCCGTAATCACCACATTAATCAAAATATGGCTGACTCGCGCCCATTCTTGCCCTCTCTGCATAAATGGCGTGAGAGAAGCAGAAACCGCAATTAATCCAGTCATTCCTAAGCCTGCAACTAAGTGAGAATTCACGAATAACTTCCCGCTATTGATGTAAGTTGATCCCATTGCACCGATCGAGCCAACGACCATCAAAGAAAGCACGATCGCGCCAACTTGATGGTGTTTGATGTTGAATCGTTGCTTGATCAGTTCTTTTTTCAGGTCGCCTGCTGCCGATCGAGTCCGTCGCCATTGAAATCCTGTGTACAGTGCATAGCTCGTCAGCGCCAGCAAGACCCACATCAAAATCGGATGGACAAACTGACTGTAGACTTTGAGGGTGTTAAGGAATTCGGAGGACATAAGGAATGCGCATTTTGTGAGGACTGTAATAAAACTTATCACAATTCCTAGTGAAGGAAGTGCCGGATTCCAGTGAGAACCATGACAATCCCTAATTCATTCGCGGCGGCGATCGAGTCTGCATCTCGCATACTTCCACCCGGTTGTACGATCGCGCTAATTCCTGCTGCGGCGGCGGTTCTCACCGAGTCATCAAACGGGAAGAAGCCATCTGATGCGAGAATTGCACCTTTGGCGTTTTCGCCTGCTTGATCAAGCGCAATTTTGGCAGATCCAACCCGATTCATTTGTCCCGCGCCAACTCCGATCGTCGTTCGATCGCGACTGACGACGATCGCATTTGATTTCACATGCTTACAAATCTTCCAAGCAAACAATAGTTCTGCTAATTGCTCTGGAGTGGGCTTTTTCTCAGTGACCAATTGCCAGCTATTCGGATCAGCCACAATATCATCAGCAGCTTGTACTAAGAATCCACCTGCAATTTGTTTGATGTTCTCTTTTGCTCCATTGCTCAGATCGGGAAGCACTAACACCCGAAGATTCTGTTTTGCTTGCAGAATGGTTTGAGCTTCTGGATCAATTCCAGGAGCAACTACGCATTCCAGGAATGTTTTAGTGAGTGCGGTTGCAGTCAAAACATCGATCGCACGATTCAAGGCAACAATTCCACCAAATGCAGAAGTAGAATCTGCGTTGAATGCTTTTTCATAAGCTTCGGAAATGGTTGCTCCCATTGCTGAACCACACGGATTATTGTGTTTGATGATGGTTGCTGCCGGATCATCATTTGTGAACTCAGCAATAATCGATCGAGCCGCTTCCAGATCAACTAAATTGTTGTAGCTCAGTTCTTTTCCTTGAAGCTTCGTCGCCGCTGCCCATCCAGATTGAACGGCTCCCGTTTGATACCATGCTGCGGGTTGATGTGGATTTTCCCCGTAGCGTAACTCTTGGATTCGCGTTCCTGTGAGTGTGAATGAAGCTGATTCTGCTTCGATTTGCTTTTCTAAATAAGCTGCGATCGCACTATCGTAACTAGCGGTATGTTTGAAAGCCTGAAGCGAACAATTTTGGCGAAATGCGATCGATACTTCTCCCTTGTTCCGAAGCTCCTCAAGATAAGCATCGTACTGATTCGGATTACAAAGAATGGTGAGATTGGCGAAATTTTTTGCTGAAGCTCGAACCATTGCAGGCCCACCAATATCAATTTGTTCGATCGCATCTTCCAAAGTCACGTCCGGTTTCGCGATCGTTTGCTCAAACGGATAGAGATTGACCACGACTAAATCAATCGGACGAATGTTCTGCGCTTCCAAATCTGCCAAATGTTCCGGCAAATCCCTTCTTGCCAAAATTCCCCCATGAATGTGAGGGTGCAGCGTTTTGACTCGTCCCCCTAAAATCTCCGGAGATCCCGTGTAATCTGAAACTTTTGTCACGGGCAATCCTGCTGCTTTCAATGCCTGAGCCGTTCCGCCACTGCTGATAATATCAAAGCCAAATTCTTCGACTAATTGCTTTGCAAACTCGACCAATCCCGTTTTATCCGAAACGCTAAGAAGTGCTAGACGTGCCATCGATTTAGTTCCCAAGTAGAAAGAGATCTATAAGCTTACAATGACTGGATGAGATAGGAACTTCTATGCTGAACGCGATCGCAATTCCCGCAAAATCTGAAACTCCCAAAGCCTCGATCGTCATCCTCCACGGTTGGGGCGCAAATGCTCAAGATGTGGCGTTTCTCTGCTCTTTGCTCGAACTTCCAGATTTGCAATTTTTTCTTCCAGATGCCCCATTTCCGCATCCCTACAGCGCGGAGGGAAAAATGTGGTACGACCTCTCAAACGCCTCCTTTCAAACCGATTTCACCCAGCAATCCGATCTGCAAACGAGCCGACGTGAGTTAACCGACTGGCTCAATTCCCTAGAGCAGCAAACCGGAGTGCCTCTATCACGAACGATTCTAGGCGGCTTTTCTCAAGGCGGCGCAATGACGTTAGATGTAGGATTGTCGCTACCGTTAGCAGGTCTGATGATTTTGAGCGGATACCAACACGGTGCTTTAAATCCTGGTGCAAAAATTCCGCCAATTTTGATGGTGCATGGACGACAGGATCAAGTCGTGCCACTGGCAGCGGCGCGTCGAGCGAAATCGCATTTAGAACAATTGGAAACATCGATCGACTATCACGAATTCGATATGGGTCACGAAATTTCGCCGCTTGTCTTGAATGAAGTCTATCGATTTGTGCAAAAAACGCTGTTATTGTCCAGCCCTTAACACCTGTTCAGCCATTAGGGTCTTAATAAGCGGTCGATCGAACTTGTGAAGTTTTAAATGAGATCGATCGTGAACGATAATTTTATTCTGATACCGCAGGTAGATGGTGAAGTAAAATTTGGGTTAAGGGGAAACTTGCGGGAGGTCAGAAACATGACTGCATTTAGTTTGGGACAACTCAATGTGTCCACATTGACCGAGACCGATATTGCAGAATTGGCAACGCGCTTAGAACAAGATGCGTACACCAATGCGTTTGAAGGACTGAAAGACTGGCACATGCTTAGAGCGATCGCATTCCAACGCCCGGAATTAGTAGAACAGTATCTTTACTTGTTGGATCTCGAAGCCTACGACGAATCATAAGCATTTGTTAGGAGAGCCAAGCAAATTCAAAACTGGCTCTCCGTTATTTATTTCAACAGCATTTCATAAACAGTTTTCATTTCGATCGCGATTTCTGCAAAAGTTCTGAGCGATCGAATATTGCTCTGAAGCCGATCGACAATTTCAGGATGCGTTGCTAAATGTGCGATCGCATCACTGTTTTCATACCGAGTTGCTTGGCAAGTTTGAGATGATGAAAACCACAATCAAATCGATAGGAATGTTGGTGAGGCTCCTAATCGCGTCTCTACAAGAATTTGCGTTAGGAACAACAAGGTTTCGTCAGGAACGACAATGTTCTATGTGTCGCGTTAATCAGCTTACAAGACGATTGGTTGCTAAATTCTGAAAATCAACTCCAAGAAGCGGTTCAATTGCTACAATCAGCGCTGATTCTCTCAATTTAATACCTGTGGCAAAACGAGTTTTAATCGGCATCAGTGGCGGGATTGCAGCTTACAAAGTGTGCAATGTCGTTTCAGCATTGGCAAAAGATGGGATTGAGGTCAAAGTCATTCTTACGGATTCTGCTCAGGAATTTGTTTCGCCGCTGACGTTTGCCACTTTAAGCCGAAATCCAGCTTATGTCGATCGACAATTTTGGGATGCTTCTAATCCTCGCCCCTTGCATATTGAACTCGGTGAATGGGCGGATCTGTTCGTGATTGCTCCGTTAACTGCGAATACGTTGGCAAAACTCGCTTATGGAATGGCGGATAATTTGCTAACGAATACGGTTCTCGCTTCGGTTTGTCCCGTGTTGTTAGCGCCTGCAATGAATACGGATATGTGGGAACAGCGATCGACTCAACGTAATTGGAAAGAGTTACTCTCTGATCCTCGGTATCATTCGGCTGATCCGGGTTCTGGAATTCTCGCGTGCGATCGCGTTGGAACCGGACGCATGGCAGAACCGGAAGAGTTATTAGTGCAAATTCGATCACTCTTACAGACGAATGGAAAGCGAGATCTAGCTGGGAAGCATATTTTAATCAGTGCAGGGGGAACGCGCGAACACTTTGATCCGGTGCGGTTTATTGGCAATCCTTCCACTGGAAAAATGGGAATTGCGATCGCTCAAGCGGCACTACATCGAGGCGCACAAGTGACTCTCGTTCATGCTCCGATCGCGTCTCATCTGCTTGCTCCGATTCAAACTGTTCGCCTTGTTCCTGTGACTAGCTCCGCAGAGATGCAACAAGCAATGAAAGAGCATCTTAGTGTTGCAGATTATATTGTGATGTCTGCTGCGGTTGGTGATATTCGATCTGATCTCTATAGTGATTCTAAACTTCCAAAAGATCAGTTACCAAAGTCATTAGAATTAGTTTCGATTCCTGATATCGTTGCTGAATTAGCTACGTTAAAGAAACCGCATCAAACCTTGATTGGCTTTGCGGCACAGACGGGAGATTATGTCACTCCCGCGATCGACAAATTGAAACGAAAGAATCTAGATGCGATCGTTGCCAATCCGGTCGATCAACCGAATAGCGGATTTGGCAGCGATACGAATCAGGCGGTGATTATTAGTCGATCGGGTCATCAACTCAAGATCCCACCTTGTAGCAAGTTAGAACTCGCGCATCAACTCTTCGATTTTCTTATCTCGATCTAATACGCTTTTGATGAAACCTTTCGCTTCGTTGCAGTCGGCTAAAGCCCCCTAAATCCCCCAAATTTGGGGGACTTTGAAGCTGGAGAGCGCCTTGGAATTGAAGAAATTTTTCTTGCTCAAAGTCTCCCAGAATGGGGGATTTAGGGGGCGAAAAAGCTATCGCAGCAACAAATTAATCCAATACTACTCACCGATCGCTTCCCAATCGGGACAGTCAGAGCCTTCCCAACCAAACGGATGAAAGCCACAAATCAATGCAGTGCGGCGTTCTCGGCTGTAGCCATATGAAACCCCGTGATAGTTCACACAACCGCGACACGCTTTCGGGCGGGATGACTCGACCTCGCTGAATCCTTGCTGCGATCGTAAAATCTGACGGTTACTTTGCTGACGATGCCAGTTCACATAATCAGCTTTACGCAGTAAATAATCGATTCGTCGCGGGGTTCTAGCTGCATCCATTGATTTAGGGTTCCGGAGGGAGGGACAACGTAGCGAAGCCGAAACTTCAGAAGTATTTCAAATCCTCTGAATGTCATTAGATTACCCGCATTTGCTGGGTTTCCTCATCCTCCCTGCGTCTAATTTTTTGCTACAGATTACACAGACATTTGCCAAACTTTGATCGTGTTGTCTGAACTACCGCTTGCGAATATTGTGCCATCTGCACTAATCGCGATCGCATTCACCGCATGACTATGTTCATTGAGCGTACAAATTAGTTCACCTGTGTTCAGATTCCAAAGCTTGATCGTCTTATCGTTGCTCCCACTGATTAAGGTTTTGCCATCGGGACTCATCGCGATCGAGGTGACAATATCGGAATGTCCAGTTAATAGATGAATTAGATCTCCAGTATTCGGCTCCCAAATTCGGATGGTTTTATCTTTACTAGCACTAATTAATCGATCGCCTTGAGGACTAATTGCAACTGACAATATAGAGTTTTGATGTCCGTTAAAGATTCGGATTTGTTGACCTGTAGTTAGGCTCCAAAGCTTAACCAGATTGTTTAAACCACCGCTCGCTAAAACTTGATTGTTCGGGCTGATTGCAACGGCTTTCACCATTCCAGACAGTCCAGTGAAACTGTGCATCAGTTCTCCGTTTTTCATTTGCCAAACACAGATCGTTCGATCTTCGCTGCCACTGGCAAAAAAGGTTCCATCTGAACTCACCGCAACTGCGTTCACATCGCGTGTGTGCCCGTTAATCGATCGCAGTAATTCCCCATTCGGTAAGCCCCAGATTTTGATCGAATCATCGTCACTGGCACTGATCAATCTGCGTCCATCTGGACTAAAGGCAAGAGAATTCACGGAGCTTCTATGTCCGATCAAGGCTCCCAAACGATCGCCTGTGTTCAGATCCCAAATCAAAATCCGATCGTCTAAACTGCCGCTAACTAACGTTCTACGATCGGGACTAATGGCAAGGGAGATCACCCAAGCCGTATGACCTTGCAGCGTGTAAAGGCATTTTCGAGCTTGAGGATTTTTTTGCTGCGATCGAGAAGCACTGATAGGAACTGATGGCGGTGGCGGGGGTGCAGACACTCTAGGCTTAGAGGGTGGTGCTTCTACCGGTGGTTCAGTCAGTGGAAACGGCATCGAGAAAGGCGCGTCTTTCCCATTGGTAGAATGTGCCACAGAACTACTCATTGCAGGCGTTGAGAGTGCCATTCTCAAATCGTGCATCACTTCATCCGCAGTGTGGTAGCGTTCGCTGACGAGATCTTTCAGCATTCGATCGAGAATATCCCCAATCCGCTCACTCATTCCGCCGCCCCGAAGCTCTAAGTGTTCGCGCCAGAGCCAGCGACCCGAAAGCGGATCATGCAATTCTTCCGGTCGCACTTGCGTCAGGAGATACAAACAAGTTGCACCCAGACTATACAAATCACTAGCAGGATAAGCTTTTCCATTTCGCAACTGTTCGATCGGGGCATATCCTTCTGTTCCAATTCTCGTTCCAGGCTGTACAGAATTCTCTTCGTTCAGTACTTTTGCAATCCCGAAATCGATCAGAACTAAACGCCCGTCCAGCTTGCGACGAATGATATTTGCAGGAGTGATATCGCGATGAATCACATGACGATCGTGAACAAATTTCAAAATCGGCAACAATCGCACCAAGACTTCTCGAATCTTCTGCTCGTTGAATGGACCTGTCTGCGTAATTTCTTGTGCTAGCGTTGAGCCTTCAATAAATTGTTGCACTAAGTAGAGTCGTTGTTCCTGTTCAAAGTAAGCGAGTAGTGTTGGGATGTGCGGATGTTCACCAAGTTCGTCCAGTCGAATGGCTTCTTGTTCAAACAGTTGAATCGCTTTATCGAGTGCCTTTGTCCCTTTTAACTGCGGTGAAAATTGCTTGATTACACATCGAGTTCCCAAGCGATCTTCATCGACTGCAAGAAATGTTTTCCCAAATCCTCCTTGTCCCAAGGGTTGCAGAATCCGATATCGTTCTCTGAGTTTTTCAATCAACTTCGTACCACAAGTTTGACAGAGATCGAAACCGTCAGGATTATGCGGTTGAGGGCAATCAGGATTAATACAGTACGTCATACTCAGAGGAAGGCACGGATCATTTTTCTTAGATTGATCTTTTTCGCCAGATTATGAACATTCACATTTCTCAAAAATGTCTGACTCGATTTCTGTGACCGTAAAACTGTTCGCGGCATACCAAGATGCGTATGGTTTGCCCGAATTACAGTTAGAGCTTCCTCAAGGGACAACTGTGGCGCAAGTGTGCGATCGTCTTTTGCTCGATCGTCCTCAACTCGCGCCGCTGAAGGAGATTACCCAATTCGGCGTAAATCTGGAATTTGTTTCGCCCGATACAATCGTCCAAAATGGCGATGAAATTGTTCTAATCCCGCCTGTGAGCGGAGGTTAGTCAATCCCGATAAAAAAAGTCGGGTTTGTTTGACTCGGTATTTTCTGCATGATACGATTTCAAACGAAATCACAGTCAAACGATAGAAAGCTTGCAGTTAGGGAGTTTCGAGATATGACCGCCACCTACACAAGAACCAGTCAATCTGCTTTTGAAGCGCTCAAATGTAAAGAGTGCGGTGCAGAGTACGAACCCAAAGCGACTCATGTCTGTGAATTGTGCTTTGGTCCGTTGGAAGTGAAATATGACTATGACTGGCTCCGCAAAACGGTCACACGCGAAACAATTCAAGCAGGTCCGAACTCGATTTGGCGATATCGTCCGTTCCTGCCTGTCGCAACCGACAATGTGATCGATGTTGGCACGGGAATGACTCCTTTGTTGCAAGCGAATCGTTTGGCGCGTCGCTTAGGTCTGAAAAAGCTCTACATCAAAAATGATGCGGTCAACATGCCGACTCTGAGCTTTAAAGATCGCGTGGTGTCAGTTGCACTCAGCCGCGCTCGTGAATTGGGCTTTACAACGGTTTCTTGTGCAAGTACTGGAAATTTGGCAAATTCGACCGCAGCGATCGCAGCTCATGCAGGTCTCGATTGTTGTGTGTTCATTCCTTCGGATCTCGAAGCTGGAAAAGTGCTTGGAACGCTAATCTACGGCCCGACTGTGATGGCGGTTCATGGTAACTACGACCAAGTAAATCGCCTCTGTTCTGAAGTGGCAAATACTCACGGCTGGGGCTTCGTCAATATCAATCTGCGCCCTTACTATTCCGAAGGTTCAAAAACTTTGGGCTACGAAGTGATCGAACAACTCGGATGGCAACTGCCGGATCACATTGTAGCTCCGTTGGCATCAGGTTCACTGTTCACCAAGATCTACAAGGGTTTCAACGAATTTGTTGAAGTTGGATTAGTCGATGGGAAACCCGTCCGATTCAGTGGCGCACAAGCAGAAGGATGTTCCCCGATCGCGAAAGCATTCCAAGAAGGACGCGACTTTATCTCGCCTGAGAAACCGAATACCATTGCTAAATCGATCGCAATTGGAAACCCGGCTGATGGGGTGTACGCAGTCGATATCGCTCGGAAGACCAACGGCAACATCGAATCCGTGAATGATGCTGAAATCATTGAAGGCATCAAACTGCTGGCTGAAACCGAAGGTATCTTTACCGAAACCGCAGGTGGAACCACGATCGCAGTTCTAAAGAAACTGGTCGAAGCAGGCAAAATTAATCCTGACGAAACTACCGTTGTTTATATCACCGGAAACGGATTGAAGACCCAAGAAGCGGTTCAAGGTTACATCAGCGAACCGTTCACGATCGAGCCGAAACTCGACAGCTTTGAGCGAGCTTTGGAAAGATCCAGAACGCTCGATCGCTTAGAGTGGCAACAAGTTTTGGTTTAATGTTTTAGTTCTCTCCATTTGTTCTAAGGTTATGGCTGTCAAAGTTCTAATTCCAACCCCGCTCCAAAAACTCACCAACGACCAAGCAACGGTCGAATGCAATGGTGAAACGATCAGTGCATTGTTAGAATCGCTTGAAGCAAGCTGTCCGGGTATCAA
>JADEXW010000715.1 GCA_015206935.1 Pseudanabaenaceae cyanobacterium LEGE 13415
GCACATCCTTGGATTGATCCATCTAGCAAGTTTGATCATGGTCAACCTTGTTTAGTGAACTTCTCGATTAAAGCGGGTGTGTCCTTTACGATCGCAATTTACGAACTCGATCTAGACGGCAACATCATTCGCCATTATGACTATCCGGTTCCTGGATTTGCGTTTATTCACGACTTTGCAATCACACCAAACTACTGCATTTTCTTCCAAAATCCGGTTAAGTTTAATCCACTTCCATTTTTATTCGGACTACGATCGGCAGGTGAATGTATCCAATTCCAACCGGATCAACCGACGAAAGTACTAATCATTCCACGCGATCCCGCGAATAAATCAAAACCTCGAATTCTCGAAACTCCTTCAGGCTTTGTCTTCCATCATGCGAATGCGTTCGAGCAAGAGGGCGAGATTGTAATCGACTCGGTAGCTTACACGAGCTTACCTTCAGTTGAACCGGGAGCAGACTATCGAGAAACTGATTTTGATGCGCTTTCTCCGGGTCAACTGTGGCGTTTTCGGATGAACTTAGAAACAGGTGACATCGATCGACAATTGCTTGAAGCGCGTTGCTGCGAGTTTCCCTTTGTCCATCCCGCAAAAGCTGGCAGACCACATCGATATATCTATCTTGCAGCGGCTCATGCAGAGAGTGGAAATGCGCCACACCAAGCGATTCTCAAAGTCGATGTGGAAACTGGAGCGCGTCAGATTTGCAGTTTTGCACCGAATGGATATGTGAGTGAACCTGTGTTTGTGCCGCGTGGGAAAGCTTCCGAATCGGGACTGTACACCGAATTGGATGGGGATGAAGATGACGGCTGGTTGATTGCAACTGTGTTTAATACAGAACGCGATCGCTCAGATGTCGTAATCGTCGATGCTAAAGATTTAACCATTGTTGCGAAACTGCATCTGAAGCATCATATTCCTTACGGTCTGCATGGAACCTTCACACCACATTTTTTTGAACATAGCACTCCGATTTGAGTTGTAAGATTCGGGAAAGCCCCCAAACCCCCAATTCTGGGGGCTAAGAGTCTTGTCCCCCCAAACTTGGGGGCTAGGGGGCAAGATCAATCATGCGACTTACAACTAATTTAGGATTGCTTTAGCGATTTTGCATCACGATCGCTCTTTTTCCCTGGAACTTCGTCACCGATAATCAGAGTTAACATTCTCGGTTTTTCTATGGCTGTTGATATTCTGATTCTGTCGAATGCTCCAGGGGAATTAGCAACTTGGGTGAAGCCTACGGTGCGGGAATTGAGAGCGCAACTGGGTTCAGAACCCCGAATTTCTGTTGTGCTATCTCCGTGTCCGAATGCAAGTGGACAAGAGGCGGAAATTGCTCGGAGCTATCCCGAAGTCGATCGCGTTCAAGCTGCCGAGCATTTTTTCCCATTTTTGCTTTGGGGAAAAACGACAGAAAATTGGGATTGGCACGATCGAGGAGTTGTGATTTTTCTCGGTGGCGATCAGTTCTTTCCGGTTGTGATTGGCAAACGATTGGGATATCGAACAGTGATCTACGCCGAATGGGAAGCGAGATGGCATCGATGGATCGATCGATTTGGAGTGATGAGAACGGATATTATCGATCGCGCTCTAGCAGAATTCAAACATAAGATGACCGTTGTTGGGGACTTAATGGCAGAAGTACAAACCCAACAATCAGAGCAATCATCTGAAGAATTAATTGGATTGCTACCAGGATCAAAGCCTGCGAAGTTAACTCAAGGTGTACCGTTAACAATCGCGATCGCAGAACAGATTAAGCGCGATCGTCCTCAAACTCGTTTCGTCATTCCAGTTGCACCGACCTTAGATCTAGCTAATTTAGCGAAGTACGCTGATCCAAACCAAAATGCGATCGTACCTTTGATGGGAAATGTTTCTGCAACGTTAGTCGAAAGCGATCGACCTTATCTGAAAACACAGAATGGAGTCTCGATCGAGCTTTGGCAATCTAAAAACGAGCGCGTACCTGTGTATGAATTGCTGTCCCAATGTCGATTATGTTTAACGACTGTTGGAGCAAATACCGCAGAACTGGGATCATTAGCAGTTCCAATGATTGTTCTACTACCAACACAGCAACTTGATGCAATGCGAGCTTGGGACGGACTACCCGGATTGTTAGTAAACCTACCAGGAGTCGGTTCTCGAATTGCAAAATTAATTAATGCTGCAATGCTAAAACGATTGGGATTACTGGCTTGGCCCAACATCTGGGCGAAAGAAATGATTGTTCCTGAACTGATGGGAGAATTAGAGCCAGAGCAAATTGCAAAATTAGCGATCGACTATCTTGATCATCCTGAGAAATTGGAACAAATGCGCGATCGACTTAGACAAGTTCGAGGAGAACCGGGAGCCGCGAAAAAATTAGTGTCGATCGTGGTTGAGGAACTGACTTAATCTATAGCCGTACCCATTTTAGTTAGGACACTTCGAGAAAGCCCCCCAGCCCCCAAGTTTGGGGGAGCAAGAGTCTTAGCCCCCAGAATTGGGGGTCTGGGGGCAACTCCGAGGATGTCCTAATCTAAACTTCTACTGCTATAAGTTCGATGAATAGTTCGTGTGACAGCTTTTTCGGGGATTGCCCCCTAAATCCCCCAAATTTGGGGGATTTAGGGGGCAATAGCCGCCAACAACGAAGCGCGACTAGATTCATCGAATTCACGATCGCTTAATCCACAGTTGGCGATAATCCCGAATATAGTCACGGAT
>JADEXW010000716.1 GCA_015206935.1 Pseudanabaenaceae cyanobacterium LEGE 13415
ACACAAACAACCGTCGAGGAATTTCTCCTACCTCGATTGGTGCAATCTGAGCAAATTCCGCTTCGCTCGACAGCATTACCAATCCAACACTTATTGGCACTTGCAAAAACAAATTACTTCCCAAAAAACCGATCGCTGCCACAATCAACCCCAATCCATGCCCCGAAATCGGCGTAATTCCTTCTGCAATGGGCGCGATCGCATAAATCTGTTTCAGCACCAAAAACAACACAAATGCCGCAACCCCAACTGCAACAGGATTCCGACGCACTAAAAACATCGCTAAGATCTTTCTCTGCGCTTCCGTCAACCGCTCAGGACGCAACGCCACCGCCAACAAACTGTAGATATAAAACGGCTTTTGAATCTGCATCCACGCGATCGGTGCAATTCCCGCGATCGCAACCAGTGCTAACTCTAACCACGGAGGCAGAATCGGATCTCCCGCTGCAAATCCCAACAAACACACCAGCAACGACAGCGGAACAGCGGCAACACCCGCTAAATGAATCCACAAATACGGATCAGTCCAAAACGATCGCATATCCAAACGCTCGAAGCAAATGACTGCCTCAGTATATCGCTCAACGGCAAAGCCAAAAAATAAGGATGAAGCCTTGTAAACTTCATCCTAAGAGGGGATCTACGAAACCGTTTGCTCTGTCTTTTGCTGTTTGAGAGCTTGGAGCTGTTTGAGGAGCAGTTCCGCCTCGGCTTGCAAATCAAGAAGCTTAACCTGTTGATCAGCTCGGTAGAGAAGATTCATTTTCTCTTGTGTCATTTTAGTTTCTGATGCACCCGCCTGAGAATCACAGACCGCAGCGTTGCTAAGTTGTCCGTTTGAAGCGTTCATATTGATTAGTAATTTGTACTTACTCACACCACCAGAACATCGTAACCTAAACTTTATATAAGTTTGTATTCTGGCATTCATTTTTAGACGATACCAGATCCCCACAGTTCCAGCGAAATTTGATAAATCAGAAAATCTTAGACATTACGATCGAAATCTGACTGATCGGGGCGTTCCCAAACGCAGTACACTAGGATTTTCGACTGTATTTCACCCTTAAACGATTGACTCCTGTGACCTTACGCCTGTCTCTTGCAAACCCCTCTCCGTCCGAAGAACTGCCGAGAGTCCAACCCTGGCGCGGCTTGATCCACGGATATCGACGCTATTTGCCTGTCACCGACCAAACTCCGGTTGTGACCCTGCATGAAGGCAATACGCCGCTGATTCCGGTTCCTGCGATCGCTCAGGAAATTGGTCGTCAAGTCCAAGTCTTCGTTAAATATGATGGGCTGAATCCGACTGGAAGCTTCAAGGATCGCGGCATGACAATGGCGATCTCGAAAGCGAAAGAAGTGGGTGCAGAAGCAGTGATTTGCGCCAGTACCGGAAATACGTCAGCAGCAGCAGCGGCTTATGCGCGTCGAGGTGGAATGCGGGCGTTTGTGTTAATCCCCGATGGCTATGTCGCACTGGGTAAATTAGCGCAAGCCTTGTTATACGGTGCAGAAGTTTTATCGATTAAAGGAAACTTCGATCGAGCTTTGGAAATTGTGCGCGAGATGTCGCAGAACTATCCGGTTACGCTCGTGAATTCGGTGAACCCCTATCGCTTGGAAGGGCAGAAAACCGCAGCGTTTGAAGTAGTTGATGTGTTGGGAGATGCTCCGGATTGGTTGTGCATTCCGGTTGGAAATGCTGGAAATATTAGTGCCTATTGGATGGGATTTACGCAGTATCACCAGGAAGGTCGATCGTCGAAATTGCCCAAAATGATGGGATTTCAGGCAGCAGGAGCGGCTCCCTTGGTACATGGCGAACCGTTCACGCATCCTGAAACGTTGGCAACTGCGATTCGGATTGGCAATCCCGCGAATTGGAATCGAGCGATCGCGGTTCGAGATGCTAGCCAAAGTAGCTTTAATGCGGTTACAGATGAAGAAATTTTAGCGGCGTATCGTCTGTTAGCAGGGAATGAAGGGATTTTCTGTGAGCCTGCGAGTGCAGCATCGGTAGCAGGATTGCTGAAAGTAAAAGATCAAGTTCCAACTGGGGCGACGGTTGTCTGTGTGTTAACTGGGAATGGATTGAAAGATCCAGATTCAGCGATTAAGTTTAGCGAGAATAATTTCAAGCAGGGCATTGATCCCGATTTAAGCTCGGTTGCGAATGCAATGGGATTTTAATCGCTCATAAAATATAGCAATCCTAAGCCAGTCGTGAATGACAGGGTTGGTCGTGCCCCCTGCCCCCCAAGTTTGGGGGAACAAGAGTTTTAGCCCCCAGAATTGGGGATTTGGGGGCATTTCCGGATCTTACTTGTCAGTTTCCCGCTCAATCCGGTTGCCGTTCTAAGGTTGCTTCCATCACGCTCGATAGGGCATGTCCAGTCAGCAACGTACTCGACAAATAATATCGATCGTCATTCACCCGATACATCGTCTCAAATCCGCTGCGTCGTTGTCGATCGCCTAAAACCCAATGCCGCTGTACCAACGATTCAGGCGCGACCCATCCTTCCCCTTCAATTCGCCCCAACAAACTATGCTGCAACACAAACGTATATCGTCGATCGCCTGTATCTAATCGTCCCCGATATTGCAGGGTAATCTCTTCGCGATCGGCATCATTCGGAAACGTCAGCTTGCTAATCAGCGTAAACCAGTCATCACGGCTCCAAGCAACGAGTAATTTTCCTTTGACCACAAGTGGGAGTC
>JADEXW010000717.1 GCA_015206935.1 Pseudanabaenaceae cyanobacterium LEGE 13415
TGGGGGACTAAGAGGTAAGACTCCAGCTTCAAAGTCCCCCAATTTTGGGGGATTTAGGGGGCTGAAGACGACTGAAACGCAGTGAGAAAGAGATGTGTATAAACAGTAGAACCCCCAAGTTTGGGGGAGCAAGAGTCTTAGCCCCCAGAATTGGGGGTTAGGGGGCAACTCTGAGGATGTTCTAATCTAGACTTCTACTACTGTAGGAATTGGATTAAAGGATTTTTTCCATTCGATAGTTTGTGAATGTTTCTCCTCGGCAAGACACTTGTTGTTCTGTAATTACCGTGAAGCCCAAAGATTGAAAGAATGGTTTTGCTGTAATACTGGCTTCGGTGAAAAGTTGATCGACGTTTAATTCCCGTGATTTTGCTTCGATCGCTTGATAAATGGCTTGTCCAATTCCTTGCCGCTGATAGTCTTTGTGACAATAAAAACAATCAATGTGACCATTCGCTTCAAGCTCACCGAATCCGAAAATTAATCCTGCTTCCTCAGCAATATAGGTGAATCGTTGAGCGCAAATCGTTGCCCAATCTCGGAAATATAAATCATCGGGCGACCAGGCTTGCACTTGAGCGATCGAGTAATCTCGAATGTTTACCTCACGAATCGTATCGTGAAATAATTTCGCAATCTGAGCAGCATCTTCAGGGCGAAACAATCGAATCAGCATCGAGATCATCTAACCATAGATCGGGCATTTCTTCGGCAATGACAGGTCGATCGAGAACCACTTTGCGACTTTCGCGATTGGTCATGACTTCGATCGCGAGCGCTTCAATCCGAATTTCAACACTCGCAAACGGAACTTTGATTTCGGTCGTAGCTTCTAGGTTGCCGTGACCGTCGGGTTTGAAATCGATGATCCAACGGGGTGGATCGATCAAACTGCGGCTTTGTCGATCGCTGACCCAAGCTTTGACGTAGATTTTGGGTAGAATGTCTGGGATTTTGATTCGCGCGATCGTAGTTGTGCCTCTGGTAAGTTCTGATTCTGAGAGGGTTACGATCGGATCAGGAACAGGCTCAGTTTCCGGTAGCAATAAGGGATTTTGAGCGCGATTTGATTGGGTTTGACGACGAGAAACCATTAAATCTGTCAGTGGCAAAATGGGTTCGTCATCAACCACGAATTCATCAATGATTTGATCGGGGCTGGGCTGAAGATTGAGTGGGGTTTCGTCTAAGACTAGAAGATCTCGATCGTCTGCTTGGACTTTCATTTCGCTGGTCGGCTCTTCAACCGGAGTGAGTACTGGCTCCTCGATGGGTTCTTCGATCTGTTCTTCAGCAGGTATCTCAAGAGGAACAGGTGCAGCAGCTAGAGGAATTTCTAGCTGTTTTGTCTCTGGATCGGGGAAAGCTCCGTCTGGTTGCACTCCGAAGTTTGGTAGATCAAGCTTTTTGCGAGCGTAAGGATTGGGCTGGTGGAGTTGGGGTGGAAGCGCTTGAGAATCTTTTGGGGTGAACTGTGTCGCTTCGGTGTCTTTGGGAGCAGAGACGAGATTGAGAAATGCCAGATTTAAGGGTTGAGCGATCGCAGGTTTGGTAGCGGGTAGGTCTAGCATGTCTTCTGCCATTGCTCGATCGTCTTTTTTCGCTTGGTGCATGGCATCGAGCAACTCATTCACATCAGACATTAAGGTGAATGATTCAGTTGCAAGAATCGGTTTACCTTCGACTCTGACATCGTGCAGTGTGATTTCTCCCAAAATTAGCTGAGTTTCAAGCTCAACAGGAAGTGTGACACAGTAGACCAAGTTGAAGGGTAAAGCGGCGTTGTCGAGGATCTCATGCGTGTCTAGGAGCGTTTTAGAAGTTTGTGGATCACGCAAACAAATTCGCAATTCACCATCTAAATGCGTTAATTCAGGCGCAGTAATTTGACCTGAAATCGTTAGCGGTTCACCTCGATGAGCAATGTAAGTTTCTTCGCTTAACTCGATCGAGATTTTTGAATTGCCAAAACCACTCACGCTTGGCAGTTGGTCTTCTTCGTATGATTCTTCTGTGACTAAGCCGTATTCCGCTAAAATTTCATCCGCGATCGAACTTGAATCCTGATCCGCCTGTTGTAAAAATTCTTCTAATGAAGCGCGATCGGCATCGATTACTTTTGTTTCGGTCGCGATTGCGGGAGTTAGAAATTCAAACGTAGCTTCATTTTCGAGTTCCCAATCCGGGTTCCAATCTTCAACGATATCGGACTCGATCGATAACACTCGCAGTTGAATCGAATACGCCTCGCCTTGTTGGGGAGCGCATCGAAATTGCCAAATTCCGGGCTGGAGACGAGTGTAGGGAATGACGGGCATCAAGCCTTTTGGGTTCGTTTGATGCGTTCGGGTTTGGGTACGGCGCTTTGGGGGAACTTCATCGATCGCATCATGTCGGATTCGGACTTCGACCGGAGCGCTTTGACGATTGGTTTTCGCGGCGATGCGATACCGACCTTCTAGAATTTCAACATCGGAACCTTGGAGCGGCAACCATGCGCGATCGCCGTCTTGCTGTATCAAAAATTCCCAGGTTTGCAGTTCAGGCATAGGTCGGAGAAGCTTCGTCCAGGTTTTGCAGTTTATAGGGTACTGTATGTCAACCTACTTTTGGCGATTTTATCCGCTACTTCTTTATACGACGCAAAAAATTAATAAAAAAGCTCGATCGCATTATCGATCGAGCCATTGGCAAGATATTTCAATTCGATAGAGGTTAGTTGAATA
>JADEXW010000152.1 GCA_015206935.1 Pseudanabaenaceae cyanobacterium LEGE 13415
GAGCATGGTGTAACCAAGGTGGTTTGGTGTGGTCATGTTTACACTCGTCGGAGTGGAGAAAATCGTAAATTTGGAGCGGCGATCTGGTTTTCAAGAGCGAATGGCAAAGGTGAAGGAGATGAAACGAACTATCTCAAGTTGATCACCTTTAAGGATTCGGCAGATGCGGAATCGTTGCCAGACTATGTAGTGCGGAGTTTGCGTTAAGAGGATATTTGGAAAATGTCGTTCATCGCACTCACCCGCCCCGGAATGAATTCGGGGCTAATGGAACGAAGTCCACTGAAGGGGACTAAGAGCCGATCAAAACCGCGTCTTTAGTCCTTTTCAAAGGACTTCGCACTGTTCGCCCCGAATTCATTCCGGGGCGAACTCGAACGCAGCAAGAAAACTTTAATGCTTTAAAACAGCCTCCAAGGAGTGAGATCGATCGTGCCCCCCGAATTTTCCAATCAGTTAACTGCACCCAAATCCAATCAGGCTGGACTTGCACCTCTACTCCTAACCTTGGTAGAACTGATTCGCCAATTGATGGAGGCGCAAGTGATTCGCCGTATGGATCGGGGGGAAATGAGCGATCGAGATCTCGATCGAGCCGCTGAAAGTCTCCGCAAATTAGAGGAGCAAGTCATCCACATCTGCAAGATTTTCGAGATTGATCCAGCCGATTTGAACATTGATTTGGGTGAAGTGGGCACGTTATTACCGAAGACTGGAGGGTATTATCCCGGTGAACGATCGTCGAGTCCAACGATTTTGGAATTGCTCGATCGCTTACTGAATACAGGCGTTGTTCTTCAAGGTGATGTCGATCTTGGACTTGCTGATGTTGATCTGATTCACGCCAAACTCCAGTTGGTTTTAACTTCTAAGCCCCTTTAAGCCCCAATGAACAATCTTTATCTATATGGGATTTTTCCCGCACCCGGACCTCAAGACCTCGATCTTCAAGGACTTGATCAAAAACCCGTTCAAACTGAAGTTGTAGACGGATTTGTGTTTCTGTATTCTGAAGCGAAACAAGAGCGTTATCTAGCCAGTCGGCGCAATCTGCTAGGACACGAGAAAGTTTTAGAACAAGCGATGAAAGCGGGCTATCGCACATTATTGCCGCTTCAGTTTGGATTAACGATCGACACTTGGGAAACAGTTTCCTCGCAATTGACAGCCCCCCACGCAGACCATCTCAATCGCTTGTTTGAAAAGCTCTCTGATCATCGTGAAGTCAGCATCAAGCTCTTTTGGGACAGTTCCGAAGAATTACAGGCATTAATGGCGGAAACTCCTGAACTGAAAGCCCAGCGAGACAATTTGGAAGGGAAAACACTGAGCATGGATGAAATTGTGCGAATCGGACAAGCGATCGAGCAAGCCATGAGCGATCGACGCGATTCGATCATTTCTGCATTCCAAGCTGCACTCAATCCGATGGCACTCGAAACAGTTGAAAATGATTCGCTCACTGAAGCCATGATTTACAATGCCGCGTACTTAATTCCTTGGGATTTGGAAGCGGAATTTAGTCAAAAAGTGGAATGGCTCGATCGACAGTTTGAGGGACGCTTGAAGATTCGCTACAACGATTTCACCGCTCCCTACAACTTCGCACAGTTCGATCGAGGAAACCACTAATGGAACCCACAAACGCCCAAGCTCAAGGACTTTATCGCTTGTGCTATCGTTTAACTAACCGAATCTACCCAGGATGGCAGTTCAAATCGATCGAATTAGTTCGGATTGATGAGCGGACGAAGAACATTTTTGTTCTTGCTGGAGACGGTATGGATTATGAGGTGAACCCAAGCGGAGGGTATGAACCATGACAGCGATTAATTATCACGAGATGGATTTGGATGAACTTCGTCAATATGTTCTGACCTATCGAGAAGATATTGCTGCATTTCATGTGTATGTTGATCGTTCAAAAGCCGCAGGGAGAATGATTACGATCAATGTTGGCGATCCAGATTGGAAAGCAAAACTAGATGAAAAGCTGCTTCATCATCCCTCTCTGAACCCTGATGGTTATCAACCCCCTGCATAAATTATGGTTTTACGTCTATTGTTTGCGCCTGTAACGGGTCTCGGTTGGATTGCAGAACAGATTCAAGAGCGGGTTGATACGGAACTCGATCAAACTGAAAATCTGAGTAAGCGACTTCTGGCGTTACAGCTTGCCTTCGATATGGGCGAGATTTCGGAAGAAGACTTTGAAGTGCAGGAAGAAGAATTGTTATTCGCAATTCAAGCGCTCGAAGATCAGGAGGAGTAGCATAGAAGAGTCGCTTTTTCGATTGTTCTATGCAAACTCAAGAGCCGATCGTTTATCAAGGACAGTTTGGATCATTCACGATCGAGGATCACGATCGCCAAGGTGTGATCCTTTACAGAAGCGGACTCGCGATCGCAGCTTTGAGTTTTGCGATCGCGACCGGATTTGCTTTTTTACACAATACTTTTTGGATTACACCGCTTTATTTTGTATTTTGGACTGCATTAGGCGTGAGTCTATTTACGATTCACATCTATCTCAAGCCATTGCATTTAGCACTTCAGGCGTTTTGGATGATTGGAGGATTAGCCTCGATCGCGCTTTTATTTGTCAGTTCTGAACCATTCGCTTTGTATGTTTATCAGCATCCCATCTGGATCTTTGGAATTGGATTTACGTTTGCCGCATTGACTGGAATCTTTTTCAAAGAAGCATTTTGCTTCGATCGATTTGAGACAAAACTATTAACTCCGATCGTTCCAGGATTGTTACTTGGACATTTAAGCGGTTTACTACCTCTGCTCTGGGAACAAGTATTATTAATCAGTTGGGCTGCTTTATTTGTTGTTTTTGCAGTTCGTAAACTGATTCAACCCATTCCACCGGATATTGGAGATAAGAGTGTCTTTGAATATTTGAAGCAGAAACACTCTTGATTGTAATTACAGTAATTTGTCTGAGTTGTAACCTGCTCTAAAGCCCGTCAAATTTGGGGATTCAGCGGGCAATTCTTGAAAGAGCTGTCCCACAAATCATTCATCAAGCTCATATTATCAAGGCATCATGTCGAGCAGACGAAGCGATAATTCTGGGAATAACGGAGAAGCGATCGTATCTTCTAATCGATATTTTTGTCTTTGATATCGGTCTTCAACAAGCTGGCAAACGGTAAACGTAGGTTGCTTCGGCTTACCAATATAATCAATGCCACCTAGAGCGCGAAAATCAACAATCCAATATTCAGGAATTTGAAGCAGTGCATATTCTTCAACTTTTCGCGCATAGTCATCTTGCCAATTCTTACTTGCAACTTCTACAACAAGCTTGATTGCTTGACCACTGGTTAAAATGGGTTCTCGTTGCCAAAGCGGTTCACGCTCTAATTGAGACTTATCTAGAACAACGACATCAGGACGCAATACTGTCGCTTCTGCTGCGGGTGGCTTAATCAAACAACTTTTTGGAATTGTCCAGTTTAACTTTAGCCTTAAAATTTCGGCAAATAACCGACCTGCGACTTCTCCACAAACAGATTCGTGCGGTCTGGTCGGCTCCATATCGCGTAATTCTCCATCGATTAGCTCATATCGAGGATTATCACCGTACTGTGTGATGAACTCTTCAAAGGTTAAGCTTTGAGAAGCGATATAAGTCATAGATAAACTATTTTTGAAGTCGCTCTATAATCTAGCATTTAATCAATATTTAAGTGAATTGACTCTCTTAATTATTATCAATAACTTGTAGGTTTATTCAACTAACTTAATATCTTTTGTAATCTGATCCATCTTAAAGAAGATGAGCTGGGGATCATTAAATTCCTATGATTTGGAACGCTGGAACTAACAGGAATGTTTCGTTTTAGCACTTCGAGACGCTGTTTAACCCATTTATTTACCAAATACGCGATCGACAACCTAAACAGCACGATCGCGGGGTGGTTTGCCTATGGAAATGCTACAAGAATATCGATATAGATTCGCACAGTATTGGCGATCGTCGATCGTTTTTCGCATCGTTAGTTTACTCGTTCTGTTTGCGATATCTGCATTGCTGATCGTTCTCCCAGTACGATCGCAACAGCCTGTGGTTCTCACCTTTTTAATGAACGCTCCAGAAGTTCCAAATTTGCGTCCTTTAATCGCGGAATTTGAGAAGGAAAATCCGGGCATTAAACTCAATATGATTGAAGGTCCGAATGCTTCAAACTTAATTGAAGACTTGAATACTTCTGCGTTTTTGCTCGGCAGTGCGCCTTATGATTTGGTCAATATGGATGTCACTTGGGTTGCAAAATTTGCGGCAGCAGGTTGGCTCCGAGATTTGAGCAATGAAGTATCCCAAGAACAGTTAAATGAGTTCTTGCCGGGAGATATTGAAGCAAGTCGCTATCAAGGTAAGCTCTATCGTGTGCCCTGGCGGACTGATACAGCAATGCTGTTTTACCGCAAAGACTTGCTAGATCAAGCTGGACTCCAACCACCGAATACATTTGATGAGCTGATGCAAGCTTCTCAAAAGATTCAAGGTCAGGACAAGGCTCAGTGGGGCTTCGTTTGGCAGGGACGGCAGTATGAAGGCGTTGCTGCAATGTTTGTGGATGTTCTGTCGAGCAATGGTGGGTTCTGGGTGAATCCACAAAATGGAGAAGTTGGACTCGATCGACCTGAAGCCATTCAAGCACTGCAATTCTTGAGAAACACGATCGATAAAGGAATTTCTCCAACTGGCGTGAGTACCTACCAAGAAGAAGAAGCGCGATTGCTCTTCCAAAGTGGTAATACGGTATTTATGCGGAATTGGCCTTATGCTTGGGCGTTGTTAAACAAAGACGAATCCCCTGTGAAAGGCAAGGTTGGCATTAAGCCTGTCGTTTATACCCCAGGCAATCAAAGTTCAGCTTGTCTAGGGGGATGGGGTTGGGGAATTGCAAGTACCACGCAGCATCCGGTCGAGGCTCGCAAAGCGCTAGACTTCTTCACGAGTGCAAGAGTTCAAAAGCAAACGACTTTACAATCGGGCTATTTGCCGAGCCGGAAAGCGTTATATAACGACCCGGAAATTTTGGCGAAGTATGACTTTTTCCCGATCGCGCTTAAAGCTCTAGAAGATCCAGGATTGCGACCGCCGATCGCTCAGTATGCACAAGCATCTGACATTTTGCAGCGTTATCTGAGTGCGGCAATTTCCCGCCGACTGTCGCCTGAAGAAGCATTGCAAGCGGCAGCACGAGAAACACGATCGTTGTTAGGAGCGTAGGCGATGAAAGATGTGATTCGAGAGAGAGAACGCCGCGCAGGGTGGTTTCTGACGATTCCAGCACTGTTAATTTTGGCGTTAGTGTTTGTCTATCCGATTCTTAGAGCCTTCTGGCAAAGTTTGTTCACTCAGAACTTAGGAAACCAACTGAATCCAGAGTTTAATGGACTCGCAAACTTTGGGCGGATGGCTCAAGATGGACGATTCTGGCAGACATTGTGGAACTCGACCGTTTTTACCGTGTCATCGGTCGCGATCGAGCTAGTTCTGGGGATGATCATTGCCTTAGTTCTGAACCAGGCTTTTCGGGGTCGAGGTGTCGTTAGAACGATCGCAATTCTGCCTTGGGCGTTGCCAACTGCATTGATCGCACTCGGTTGGACTTGGATTTTCAACGATCAGTACGGGATTGTAAACGATATCTTGCTGCGGCTTGGAATCATCAAGACCGGGATTAACTGGTTAGGAAATCCAACGCTGGCAATGATGGCAGTAATCTTTGCCGATGTGTGGAAAACAACGCCATTTATTAGCATTCTATTGCTAGCAGGATTGCAGTCGATTCCGAACGACTTATACGAAGCACAAGCGATCGATGGAGCTAGTCCTTGGCAAAGTTTCCGAACGATCACACTTCCGCTCTTGATGCCGCAAGTCGTGATTTCATTGTTATTCCGACTCGCACAAGCATTTGGAATCTTTGACTTGATCAGCGTCATGACAGGCGGTGGTCCGGGAGGTGCAACGGAAACGGTTTCGCTGTACATCTATTCGACCATCATGCGCTACCTCGACTTTGGATATGGTTCAGCATTAGTGGTTGTGACCTTCCTATTGCTCGTGTTAGCCGTCGCGATCGCGTCGTTCTTCCTCAGTCGATCAAGAGCTAGAGCATCCGGAGCCGTATAACTATGACTACTGCATTTCCTGAATCGATCGATCGCAGAATGCCCGGTGGGAAAGCGACAAAAATTGGTCGGAAAATTATTTTACCGATCGCAGTTGCCTTCACGGTCATATTCTGTCTTGCGCCGATTTTGTGGCAGCTTCTGACCTCGGTTAAGGTCAACGCGGACATTGCTGCGATTCCGAACGTTTACTTTCCCACGCGCTATACCTTGGATCACTATCGCGCCTTGTTCGAGCGTCGTCCATTTCTGAACTATATCTTGAATAGTGCGTTTGTCTCGTTCGCTTCAACACTCTTAGCTTTAGGAGTAGGCGCTCCAGCCGCATACGCACTCGCACGATTGAAACTTCAAGGTGAACGCTGGTTGCTTGCAGCCATTTTGATTGTGACCTTGTTTCCCCCGATTCTATTGTTCTTGGGATTGCTTGAAGTCGTTCGCTATTTCCACTTAGGAAACAACTATCTTGCATTGATCATTCCTTACACTGCGATTAACTTACCGCTCACGATTCTCGTAATGCGAAGCTTTTTCCAGCAGTTACCGAAAGATCTCGAAGATGCTGCAAGAGTAGACGGGTATAGCACTCCGCGCATGTTGCTTGAAGTGGTGTTACCCATGACCATTCCAGCACTAGTCACAACTGGAATTTTGACGTTTATCTCAGCTTGGAATGAATTCATTTTTGCATTGACGTTCATTACCCGCGAAGACATGAAAACAGTTCCAGTTGCGGGCGCTCAACTAGGTGGAGCTTCACCGTTTGAAATTCCATTTGGCCCGATCGCGGCTGCAACCGTTCTCGGTACAATTCCACTCGTTTTATTGGTGTTGTTCTTCCAACGCCGCATTGTTCAAGGTCTAACCGCTGGTGCTGTTAAAGGATAATTACAATCATGGAAAGAAACTTACAGCTTGTTGATTTGAGAAAGGCTTACACTCCAACAGTGGTTCCCGTTAAGAACATCAACTTACAGGTGAATCAGGGTGAGTTTTTGACGTTGCTTGGCCCTTCAGGATGCGGTAAATCTACAATTCTACGGTTGATTGCAGGATTGGAACAGCCGACTAGTGGACGAGTGATGATCAACGGTCAGGATGTCAGTCGGTTAAGTCCAGGCGATCGTAATATTGCAATGGTGTTCCAAAGCTATGCGCTCTATCCACACATGAGCGTGTATGACAACATTGCGTCAGGTCTGAAGCTGCGGAAAACTCCGAATGCTGAAATCAAAGAGCGAATTCGCGAAGTTGCTGATTTCCTAGGGTTGCACGAATTAATGAATCGTAAGCCTGGACAGTTATCTGGGGGTCAACGGCAACGGGTTGCAGTGGCAAGAACCTTAGTTCGTCGTCCGGATCTATTTCTGTTAGATGAACCGCTTAGTAACTTAGATGCACTGTTACGGGAGCATGTTCGGGCGGAGTTGAAACAGCTCTTTGGATCGCAAAATGCACCTGTCGTGTATGTCACGCACGACCAAACGGAAGCAATGACGCTATCGACGAAAGTAGCCGTGTTGAACAATGGCTATCTGCAACAATTCGATCGACCGGATGTAATCTATAGCCATCCTGCAAATCAATTCGTGGCAGGCTTTATTGGGAGTCCACAAATGAACTTCCTGAAAGTGCCTTGTAGCAATGGAAGCGCGATCGTAGGAAATGCCAAAATTCCTGTGCCGCGTGGCTTCTCATCGAAAGAAGTAATCTTGGGAATTCGTCCGGAGCATGTTCACTTAGCTGAAGGTCAAAATCAGCCGGTCTTAGATGGTGAAGTGTTCTTGACGGAAAACTTAGGGATGCACGATTTGGTGAGTGCCCGGATTAGTAATGCTGCTGGGGAAACGATGAATGTTCGGGCGATTCTGCCTGTGCATTCAGGATTGAGAGCAGGTAGCACAGTGCGATTGGCATTCCCAGTCGATCACATTCATTGGTTTGATGTGACTACAGGCGATCGAATTGCATCCTCGGAATCGCGGGTTATGGCATAGGATAGCCGTACCTATTTTAGTGAGGACAGGTCTCGAAAGCCCCCCAGCCCCCAAGTTTGGGGGAGCAAGAGTCTTGAGCAAGCAGAATTGGGGGTTTGGGGGCTTGCTAGAAGAGTCCCAATCTAAACTTCTACTGTTATAGTTCTACTGTTATAGATTGAACGATCACTCCCGTTGGCGAATCGGAAGATCGATCGTAAATTCCGCCCCTTTCAATGGTTTGGAACAACAGCCTAACGATCCTTTATGTTGTTCCGTTACAATCTGATAGCTAGTTGCAAGCCCCATTCCCGTCCCCTTTCCAATGGGTTTCGTTGTAAAGAACGGATCAAACATGCGGGCTTGCACTGCTTCAGAAATTCCTAAGCCATTATCAATAATGCGAATCCGAACTTGCTGTGTGTTGATTTGCTCAGTGTGAAGCTCGATCGTGGGATGCTGCTGCTCTTCTAACCATCGTTCATCCTTCAATGCCAACTCTAAAGCATCGATCGCATTTGCAATAATCTGCAAGAAAACCTGATTCAGCGACCCAGCAAAACAGTCAACAGGCGGTAAATTGCCATAGTGTTTACTCACCTGAATCTTATGTCCTTGACGATTGTGGTTCAGTCGATTTTGCAAAATCGTTAAGGTACTCTCAATCCCATCATGAATGTTCACACGCTTCAGATGAGCTTCATCCAATCGGGAAAAGGTTCTTAGAGACAGCACAATCTCGCGAATTCGTTCTGCACCCGTTCGCATCGATTCAAACAAATTCATTAAATCATCGAACACAAAATCAAGATCCATATCCTCAATTAATTGCTGAATCTGAAAATGTGGATCAGGATAATGCTGTTGATATAACTGAAGCAATGCAGAAATATCTTCAAAATAAGTGATGGCATGACTGATATTGCCATAGATAAAACTAATCGGATTGTTGATCTCATGAGCAATTCCCGCCACCAGTTGACCCAGCGAAGACATCTTTTCACTGTGAATTAACTGCGCCTGAGTTCGCTGAAGCTCTTGAAGCGCCTTTTCTAAATCGATCGCTTGTTGTCTCAGTTGCGCTTCCGATCGACGTAAGGCTTCTTCGTTCGCTTTTCGATCGCTAATATCCCGCGCAATTCCCAAAATACTAATCACGACTCCATTCGAGCCTTTAATCGCCGCTGTATTCGACAGTACCCAATACCAACTCCCATCTTTCCGCTGTGAGCGAAACTCAATATCTGTCTGCCGTTCCCCGGTTCGCAACAGTTCCTCAACCGAAGCTTGAGCGATCGCTAAATCTTCAGGATGAACGTACTCCGCAAACGATTTTCCAATCAATTCGCTGGGTGTAAACCCGGTCATTTCCTCCGCTTTGGGTGAGATATAGGTAAAGACTCCGGTTGGCGAAAACGCAAAAATCAAATCATTCGCATTCTCGAAAAAACTACGGAATCGAGCTTCACTTTCAACGATCGCGCGTTCCGCTCGTTTGCGCTCTTCCTCCATTTGAATGCGATCGCTGATATCTACCAGCAGTCCATCCCACAGAATCGAACCATCGGTCTGAAGTTCGGGGCGAGACTGGGCTTGTACCCATTTGAGTTTTCCAGAAGGGGTGAGGATGCGACCCGTCCAATCCCAAGGTTGCAGCGTTGCTGCGGACTGTTCAATCGATCGCATAAACTCTTCTTGATGCTCAGAATGAATATAGTGAAACATCATGTTTGGAGTTTGACAGATATATCCGGCTCGATCTCCCAAATTTCTTCAGCAAAGGCACTCCCATAAGGGAAAGATTTTTTTCCGGCCGG
>JADEXW010000718.1 GCA_015206935.1 Pseudanabaenaceae cyanobacterium LEGE 13415
GTCCCAATCGTCCAACGCCTAAACATCCTCAACTGCGGCAGTTATCTTGTTTTGCCCTCGGTTTGATTGTGCTGCCGATCTGGTTAAGCCAGCAGCTTCCAATTCGGATGCCACCCTTAGTTCCACAGCCCACTTTCGCGTTGCTCTTGAACTCATCGTAATGACTTCAACACAAACCTACACCTGTAAGCCCCCTAGCCCCCAATTCTGGGGGACTTTGATTCTTGTTCCCCCAAACTTGGGGGCTAGGGGGCACGATCGACAAATGCAATTCACGATTAATCCAGAATTGCGGCTCAAAATGTGAGGTCATCGATCGATTTATCCTGACCTTTCTTCGGTCTCGCTTTCGGAGATTGTTTTGGTGACGGAGAAGGTTTTACCTGCGAAGGAGTTTGAATTGCAGAAGGCGCGATCGTAGAAGGAACCGTATTGGTCATCGATCGCTGTTGTAAGAAAACAAAATAGCCAATCCCAGCTACTAAAATCGGGATTGGCATGATCCAAAACCATGATCGTGGTTTTGCTTGAACTGCAATCACAGGCTCGATCGAAGGTTCGATTACAGTCGAAAGCGGTACTATCTCAGAATTCGCTTCTTCTAAATACATAATGCCAAGTGTGACATCATCACCGCTTCCCCGACGTGAGGTTTCTTGAAGAATAATTGGTAAATTTGTAACCACACGATCGAAGCCTTCACGCCGAATTTTTCTAAGATAATCTGCACCAATTTGATGAAAATCTTCGTCGGTTGCATAAGAGTTTGCATATCCATCTGTTGAAGCCAGAATCATGGATGGTAAAGCCCGATCCAAAACAATTTCAAAGCGTCCTTCTTTCCAAACTTGTGGCGTACAAAGTGATATGGTTCGATTTGCGATTAATCGCGGATCAGGCGGTAAAGGTTGATCAATCGTGCCATCCGGTTGAACACAGAGAATATCACCATCCCCAATCTGCAAATACAATGCAAATCGATCTGTGATCACCACCAGTAACAATGTTGCACCATAAGCGATCGTTGGATCTTGCTCAATCTGCGATCGCGAAACTTCTCCTTGCCAAATTCCTTCGAGCTTTTCCCATTCAGCCTTAGTAATCGGATGCTGTTGCACGTGAGCTAGTACATTTCTTCGCCATTGTTCGACGATTTGCTGAGGGAGTTGGTGCTGAATTTGTTTTAGCGATCGAGAACTATCTTTACCAAGAACAGATTGTTTTACGATCGTTGCAGCAACTTTAACCGCATAGTTCGCTCCAATGTGACTCCGAAAATAGCTCTGTCCCCCGTGTCCGTCCGAAACCACCATCAATAAAGCGTGCTGCTGTCCGATTTCGATCGATTCACAGTGAATTGCATCTTGATTGACCAATCCAGTTCTTTGATGCGATGCCCCTTGAATCGATCGACCATCGCAGCGCCAAGATAAATCATTCATGACTGTTTTTACCAACGATCGTTATGCGTACCACTCAGGACTGGAGAAGGGTTAGATAACGGGATTGGAAGACTATTCATCGAACCATCTTTTGCAAAGCTCGCAGGGGCAGAAGCAGCCTTAAGAACCGCAGTAGAAGCCCATTTAATCTGTCGCACTAAAGCTTCTGGATTGTTCGCTCGAAGGGGTTTTAGATTTGAGTGACCAATAAATTGTTGCAGCACATCATAGTCTGCATCTCGACCAATTGCGATCGCGACTCGAATGGCTTTACGTCCCCAGAATTGGTCAAACAAAGCATTCAAGCCATCCATATATAGATCGGTTGGCTGTCCATCTGAGATTAGAACTAACACAGGTGGGAGCGCACGAGTGTTCATCGGCGGCGATTTTAATTGTTCCGCAACTTGAATTAAAGCAGCGGCTAAATCTGTATCACCATCAGCGGTTAGCGGATTCCAGCGAAAAGAATCGATCGGAGTGGGTTCTGGAATGACCCACTCTGCACCTTTTGAAAATCGAATCGCGCGAAGTAACACTTGAGCATTCGGATTGTCTGCTGCTGCGGCTTTCATGTGAGGAATTACTTCTTCGATCGCAGTATTCAAGGCTTGAATTTTGCCATCGATCGCCATTGATTCCGAACAGTCACAAATCCAAATAAAGTGTAGCGGTCGGGTCGCCATTGCTCCACCCGGAAGATCGGGCATCGAGGTAAACACACCGGGCGCGATCGGAAATTCACCCGTTACTGATAAGTTCGTTGATGGCACTTTGATGGCTTGCAACGCATCAAGGACTTCATCTGCTGATTGATAGCGCTCTTCGGGCACAAATGACAGCATCCGCGTGAGAATCTGAGCAAAAGTATCACTAACCGTCATGCTCGATCGCCAAGCGGCATTCCCATTCATCTGAGAGAGTAAATGTTGCGGTTGTCGTCCACTCAGAAGCACGATCGCGCTGACTGCTAGAGCATACAAATCGCTACTGGGTGAACATCTGCCCTCACTCAATTGCTCAAATGGAGCATAGCCATGTTTTCCCACAAACGAGGAGGGGAATTGATTGAGATTAGATTGAGTTCCGACTCCAAAATCAATCAGAATCGGCATCCCGTTCGAGAGCATCATATTGTCGATCGAGATGTCTCGATGCAAAATGCCTTGATCATGCACTGTGTTAAGAACTGGGAGCAGTGCTTTGAGCAATTGAACTACTTCTGCTTCGGAGAACACTTGATTGTGTGCTAACCGTTGATACAGTAGTTT
>JADEXW010000719.1 GCA_015206935.1 Pseudanabaenaceae cyanobacterium LEGE 13415
GATGAAGCTGTAGCAATCGATCGTGCTTTAATCGAACATCATAATAATCATTCAGATTGTCTACACCGACCACACGATGCCCCTCAGCTAGAAGCCGTTGACTCAGGTGAAATCCAATAAAACCAGCCGCACCAGTTACTAGAATTTTGCTCATAGTCATGCACTGAATGATTTCAGGAATTGAGGTAAACGAAAGGGTAAAAACAATGCTTTTGTCATTAGATGAGCATTGTCTCTAGTTCGAGGAATGAACAGGAAGAACACATAATTCGCGATCGCATAAGAAATAATAGTTGCAATCGTTGCTCCAACCGCTTGATAACGCGGAATCAAAACAAGATTAAGCGCAAGATTCAGGGCTAATCCAGTCACACGAGAGTAGAAGTTAAACTTTTGTAGTCCTTCCGCAACAATCCATCGACTTTGAACAATTCCAAGAAACGAAAACAAAGAACTCCAGATATAAAGCGAAAAGATTGGAATGGCTGCCTGATACGCTTGACCATAGATTAATGTGATTACAAATCCTGCGATCGGCGCTAATCCAAGAATCAGTAAATAAGCTGTAAGCGCAACTAAATCATAGATCTTCTGTAGCTTCTCATTGTAAACACTTGCTTCTAAATGCTTTGCTCGAATGATAGTCGGATACAAAGAAACACAGAGAATCGTCGGCAAAAAACAAAGACTTTCAGCTAAAGTTGCAGCACTAGAATAGATTCCAACCGACTGATTATCAACGAGATTGGCCAACATGACTCGATCGAGGTTTTTATACAGCACCAGAGAAACTGTCGAAAAGCACAGCGGCATTGATTCGATTAATAAATACCGAATTCTAGAAAAATCGGTTCTCCACTGCAACGGATTTTGATGATTCCAACTGTAGAAAAAGAACAGTCCTAGCCCATAAATTAAGCTTTCTAGGGAGACAGTAATCGCAAAAGTATAGAGTGGTGCTTGATTTAGAACTAGCGAAAACTCGATTGCAGTAATGATCGCAAATGCAATATTGCCTGCAAACACCTTGAACTTAGAATCAACCTTAGAATCAAACCAGTTCTCGATCGGTTGCCCTGAAATAAAAATGAACTTGAGCGAGATGATTGCAACCAGCAAGTGCATGAGTGAATTTGTTGGAGCAATCAAAAGACTCATCGCGATCGCGCTAATCGCAGCAATCATTCCTCCAAATAATTGAACTGTGAATGCAGTCCCTAGAATGCGCGATTGATCCTCTGGATTTTTAACTAAATCGCGCGTGACCACATCGCCCATCTGTGCTGTTGACAGCGGCAAAAAGAAGCTACAAAACGCTAAAGCATACTGTAACTGCCCATAACCATCAGGCTGAAGATACCGAGCAATCAGCGCTGTAATAAACAGGTTCACCACTGTTCTCAGGACTCGGCTGATCAACAACCATCCAGTATTACTAATGATCTTGCGCTGATGCGGACTAAATCGCGCTGCCATTTTGGTCAAAATCTGGAACATAAGGCTATTTTTGCCAACAACTAAGATCGAGATGAAACGCTTGCTCTAACTTCTGGTTGTGAGGTTGGAAGTATTGATCGAGCTTTTCTAAAGCCTGAGACTGTTTAGATTGCTCTGTTGAATGATGCTTTTGAGTGCTGAAGTAGAACGATTTCAGCATCGTTTTTAACGCTGTGTTAGGCAAGCTGGGAGCGATTCGCCTTAGATTTCGATGCAACCATGAATTCCGAATTGAAACAGTTTGATTCTTCTGTTGAAAGTTGAAGCGATCGTAGAAGTCTGGATCAATCCCAAGTTCTTCAGCAATCTCAGTCACGATCGCTTTCGGATTCGCTTTCATTTCCTCAAACAGCACAATCTTTAAGCGATTAGGCGGAAGACTTTTTTTCCAACGAATCAGAAAATCATAATACTGACTGTATAGCAAATCATGTCGCAACACAAAATAGCTTTGCTCGCTGCGAAAAAGGTGTTTGATCTGCTCGATACTGTTCTGAAGCAACAAATTGGTAAAAGTATCAAAAGAAATAGATTGATCCAATCGCGCCAGATTGTTCTGGGTGTAGCTGAATGAGGAAAAAATGCGATCGGAAGGTTTACGCAGAACAAAAATGATGTAAGGCTGCGGATCACATGCCGCAAAGAAGTTAAGCGCTGTCTCTTGATAGATGTAATGAGTCGTAGCATCTACAAAAAATTTTGCTGAAGCGTGATGCTCAAAGAACTGATACCGCGTCAATCCATGCGTGTGGTAGTTCGCTTCAGAGCGAGAGAGCGGATGTGACTCATCCATAAAGTAAAACGTTTCTTTTGGTGCAGAACCACAAACCTCTGGATGAGCGGCTAACCAATTAAAGAGTGAACTGGTTCCACACTTTGGCGCACCTGCTAAAACAAGATTTGGTAACTGAACTCTAGAAGATTGTTTCAAAAAGGAAGTTGAGCGCGTGAATGTCTTTGTTTCCGTCATATAGAGCATCCCTCTTATTACGATCTGAAGAGCGCGATCGTATTTTCTACCTCGCTCTTGTTGTTATCGAAAATTAGTCCTTGAGTGCTAAAAATCTTTTTTCAAAGCTCCCAGAATCTATCGTGTACATATAAATGCTTCTTAGTTCGGATTGCTCCGGAATCGCCCCCTAAATCCCCCAGAATGGGGGACTTTGAGCTAGAAAAATTTCTAGAACTCTAGAGCGCTTTCTATCTTCAAAGT
>JADEXW010000720.1 GCA_015206935.1 Pseudanabaenaceae cyanobacterium LEGE 13415
CCTACATCCTGCCCCTTCACGCCGTGTCCCCCTGGAAATTCATTAAACTGATTCTCCACCTGAAGCTGATTCAATACTTGATGGAATTCGCGAGATTGTACTAAATACTTTCCATCTCCTTCCCCGGCATCTAAGTAAACCGCGATCGATTTACGAGTCTGCGGATCAAGCCTCTGAATATATTCGATCGGGCTATTTTCCACGCCACTTTTATCAATAAAATAGCCACTATGACTAAACATCGTCTTAAAGTTCTGCGGATTGTGTAATCCCACATTCAACGCACCCCAGCCGCCCGAAGACAATCCCCCGATCGCCCAAAACCTCGGATCATCCTGTGTTCGATATTGCGTTTTAATTTCCTGAACTAACTCATCTCCGATCGCGCTGACAACATTCCCATACCGCCCGTTAATATATTCCGGGTCCCAATACGGACTGGTTCCGCGACTATCATTGCCATCCGGTGTAACAATAATCGACGGTGGCAGCTTCCCGCTCGCATATAAATTCTGAATCACCTTCAACGCTTTTCCTTTCACAAACCAAGCGGTCGGATCACCGTGTCCCCCATGCAACAGAAACACAACTGGATATCGCGCTTGCGGCTGTTTCTCATATCCAGGCGGCAACACGATTCCATATTGTCGATCGCTCCCCATTACCCGACTCTGATAAGTCACAAGCTGATAGTTCAACCCTGATTGAGTTGGTGTTGGCTTCAAATTTGTGGGCGGCACTAGAATCTTCGGTTGCGGAATCACTTGAGGCGGAGCAGGAACAGGAATCGGTACTGGACTTTGTGGCGTAGACTGAATCACAGTCGGTGTAGAAGGTGAGCAACCGACGAACAGACCGAAACAAGCAGCGCTAAGAATTTTTTTGAAGTGCATGAGAGCGCAGGAAAAGGAACATCGGCAGAGACGGAAAAGCGCGATCGCGTTATGCCACAGCGCAATAATTTAATACGATTTCCCGATCAATTTAGAAACACGCTCATCCTACCGCATGACTTTTTAGCTGAGACAGGCAAAGCTTAAAGAAATTAGAAAGAACTTAGCCCAAGAGATTAACAGGAATGCGATCGAGCAATGCCTCAATCCTGCACTTCTTTCCTCAAAAACATCCGTCTTGGTCGCCCCAAAAACCAGTCCCAACTCGGTTGAGTTTCCTCTAACCGATATCCCAACTTAAAATACAGTCGCTTCGCCGCCTCATTCGTTTCTAGGACGTGCAGATAAATATTGCGATAGCCCCATTCCCGCACATACGGCTCACATGCGAATAATAACTGTTGCGCGACTCCCTGCCGCCTCACCTCTTCCCGCACTGCTAAATTCGACAAATACACATACTGATTATCTCTCGGTTGCCAAGGGTTCGTAGTGCGTAACCCAATTTCAACCGTTCCAACAATTTTTTCCGATCGATCATTCGTGTCGATCGCCACTAAACAAACATAGTTCGGTGCTGGAAATCGTGCCCGACTCCGCAAATCCTCATGAATCCCGACTCGAATAATCGGAGCCAACCACGGCAAAAACGACGGATACAGCGGAAAACTATCCACTAAAATCCCCGCAATTTCATGTAAATCCGAGGGCTGCACCTCCCGAATTCGATACCGAGTAGGACTCGAAAAATCTCTCTCTCGCGAAGAAACGCTCACAAGCACCGACTAAACCCAACATTCACATCCTAAATCAGCTTGTCCGAAACCATCGCAAAAAAGCAGACATCAATCAGATTTTATCTGCGGACGACGCGGCTCTACTCGCTCAGGTTCGACAAGAGTCATCAACTCAGCAGAAAACACTTCGCTTAATCTCTCAAATCTTAGGATGTCTGCTTTCTCCACTGAATCCACCCGCTTCCCAATCAATTCGTTGATGTGACCTAGACATCCGCTGAGTTTTGCTGCAAACTCAATTCGAGTCACAGGCTGGGGTTTGTTCAAGAAGTCGATCGAGCAACTATATCGCTGAGAAAGCGCTTGTAATTCCCGAAACTCCCAATCCGTTCGTTTCACTTCCATCTCAGGACTCACAGCGAAAACCACCTGCGATCGCAAATTTCCAGAAAATCGCCCTCCTGATGGGATCAGTTGCCCCACTTGATCGCGCAAAATCTGAAGTTCTAGTGCAAACTCTTGCTGCAATTTCTGAAGCATTTCCAAATCTTCTCTTTTCACAACATCTGCTGTCGAGGCGGCAATCACTTCGTTGACTCGATCGATACAAGCATTGAGCGCCGTTGCATATTGCATTCGTGTCAAAGCCTGAAGCGCAGAAAATTCAGATCCAACCACACAGCCATATCGCTTGATCAAAGTTGTGAGCGCTTGATATCTCGAATCGTTGGGAAAAATTTCCCAAATCGCGGTCACTCCCGATTTTGTCTCGGTTGAGAACTGTTGCCGTTCTAGTACAGCTTGTTGATCGCGTAAAATCTCTAATTCTGATGAAAATCCTTTCTCAAGCGTTTGTAGGGTGTTTCGATCGACGATGCGAACCTCACCCGAAGCGAACTGCTTAAATCGATCGCTACACGCATCAATTACCATCGCAAATTCACGACGGTTCACAGCTTGATTTCTTCGTTCAATGTATGCAAGAAATCCTGGGAAACAACGATATCGACTCGCAAGCGATTTCAGCGCCTGAAATTGCCAATCCGTCGATCGAATATTTGATGCTCTGGGATTGATT
>JADEXW010000721.1 GCA_015206935.1 Pseudanabaenaceae cyanobacterium LEGE 13415
TTCCTGCTGGCGGCGCGGATAAGCGATAGTCATCTGTGCAATCAAAAATCAGGCTGATTCCATCGTAGGGGGTGAATCGGCACTCAGACAAATTACGCAGATTTCAACACGGCATACGTGCGCTCGATTTCGCTAACGGTGGCAGTGGTGAGAAGCGGAACGGCGGGAATTTCTTCAGTGTTTAAGGAGATGGTGGTTACTTTAAGCTGATCAGAACCGGGGAGAAAAGGCATCGTGCCGATCTTCGTACTGCGCCAATGTTGCGATCGGACTTGCTCGATCGTGCCAGGAAAGACACCCGCTAATAAGGCTAAAACTTCACTGGGTAAGCCAACGACAACTTGTCGCCCAAAGAATTCTTCAAATCCAGCTAATAATTTCTCCGCTCGAACCATCGGATCGGGTTGCTCAACAATTCTTTGTAGCCAGCGTCCCCATTGAATTCTACGCCCGTAAGCGCGGCGACGATCCTCGAAGGTGGTCGTCGCGATGAGTTCGGGAGAGCCGATCGCAATCACGGCTCGGTACGCAGGCTCAACGGCGCAATTGACCGCAGCACCAGGACCTGCAAATTCTGCGTGATATTGCTTACAGAGAATTAATCCGCTCTTCTTGTGTTCACTAATGGCAAATAGGGGTTCTTGTGACCGGGGGGATTCACAAAACGTTGGAGGTTCGAGAGTAGAAGCTTGACTTTTCACAGACTGACCCTACTCGGCTGTAGGTGAGAAGTTTCTTGGCATCGGGCGCTTGATACTCTCTATCCTAGACCGGGGAATCGGATCGAATTCAGTCAGTGATATGGTCTTTGCTGAATCTACATATTGCTTCGTGCAGTTTAAAGCAATGTCGAAAATCAAAAGGGAGTGTTACCGTTTTTGATCGGTCGATCGCCAAAAAAGTTCCGTGTTTCCCGCAAAAACTTAATCAAATCTCCGTATTGTTGCGAGAAAGAGAAGAGTTAGACATAAGCCGGATTCTGTTCTACCAATGCGCTGCACTGGAGGGCAGTTATCTATCTGGGATTGAAGTTGCCTTCAACCTCATGCGGTTCTCGTTCACTTGCCTTCCGAAGAAGGGGGTGAACTGCCGAAACAGGAAAAAACTCAACCCTTGTTTCGTCCGACCTTGCTCCCGACCGGGGTTTACCGAGCCAGTACCTCTCGATACTGCTGGTGCGCTCTTACCGCACCTTTGCACCCTTACCCGTATTCACGGGCGGTATTTTTCTGTGGCACTATCCTCACGCTCACGCGCACTGGGCATTATCCAGCAAGTCTGAGTTTTTGGGAGTCCGGACTTTCCTCAGATTCAAACCTTGAATCCGCAACCGCCTCGCTGACTCTTCTCCATCTAGAGTTTAGCCGATCGCTGGTTAAGGTTTTTTCGGATTCCAGGGAAGTCCCGCTGTCCAGTCGAGTTTACGAACGTTGAGACGGCACACGATCGGGACTTGGTTGCCACCTGCGGTTCCGAATCCCATAAAGCGAAGCACAAGATAGAGATCAAACTTAAATAGCTCTTCGCCGTTCATAAATTGTTGATAAAGCTTTTTCTTCGGGGCAGGAGCAATCTTAGGAGGCTTTGAAAAGTCGAGAATCGTTTTATCCCCTTGTAAAGCACTTGCGCCATCTTTACGAGTCAGCATATCTTCAGCGAAAAGGTCTTCCATCAAGGTTTTGCCAGGAGCGATCGCGCTAAAGGCTTGACGCGGGAATACATCAGCCGGGTTTCCAGCAACTCCACGAGTGATCCGACGCGATCGAGGGGGATCATATTGATCGGTGATAGCGCAGTAATCCCAATCTACATAGATCGCCTGATCTTGTGATTTATTTGCGATGCGGATTTGGAGCTTTTTGAGTTTGTCAAACTCGTATCGGTTTTCAAACTTGAAGCTGATCCCAACCGCGTTTTGAAGGTTCAGGGATTCGAGTTGCTCATTGAGATGGGCTTGATCGAGCCAGATTGTAAATTCATCATTAAATGAAGTCACCATCTGATACAGAACGTAGGTGACGCACAAAAAATAGACTGTTAATAGAACGAAATCGAGTTCAGTCATTTTCTTTGAGCCGATACAGCTTTAATTCTGTCCTTATACCATTTTGCTGGGGATTGTGTTGAGGAATTTCGATAAAAATTTTCCAACGCGATCGCTTTAAATTTCGATTTCCGCTGAGGCAATCGCTAAAAGATTGTCAAAGAAGCGATCGAGATCAACAGGCGTGATTTCAGGATTTGCAAGAATTAGCCGAAAGCTGATTTTACCGTTAATTGAAGCGTAATTCACTAGGCTCTCTCCACTTTTAACTAAGCGATCGCGTAATGCTAGATTAAATTGATCAATGTTCGATTCATCTTTCGGAATATAGCGAAAGCAAACATTGAGAAATTGTGTAGGCGCAATCAATTCTAGTTCTGCACAATCAATTACTTTCTGAGTGGCATACTGAGCCATTTCTAACAGCCAATTCATTCGCTGCTGATAGCCAGATTTTCCATAGTATTGCCATGCTAACCAAAGCTTTAAAGCATCCGCTTTTCTACCACATTGCAGCGAAGTTAGACCTAAATCATAGCTTGCGTTTTCGTGGTCATGAAATAAATAATCAGTGTCAGCATTAGAAACGGTTTGAGCTAAGATGCCTTGATGATTGATCAAAATTGCAGAGCAAACCAAAGGTAGACCCATTAGTTTATGAGC
>JADEXW010000722.1 GCA_015206935.1 Pseudanabaenaceae cyanobacterium LEGE 13415
ATCAAGTAGTGATTGTTGCAGTCCTCAAAGTTGCTGCTAATTCTAGATTTGAGCGTGGTCGTTGATCACGCTTTTTCTGTATTCATAAGGTTAAGAAAGGGTTAATCCTAGACCAAGAATCAAGAATTGCCTTGATGATTTTGGGATATCGTTTCAGAAAGATTTCCCGTGTATCTAGCACTACTTTTTCTCGCAACATTGTTTCTGGCGTATTCCAACGGTGCAAACGACAATTTCAAGGGAGTTGCCACCCTATTTGGAAGCCAAACCACGAGCTACAGAACCGCGATCGCTTGGGCAACAATTACTACATTTGCTGGCTCAATCTGTTCAATATTTCTCGCCTCAGAATTGGTAAAAAGTTTTTCCGGGAAAGGTTTAGTTCCCGATGCGATCGCGAATGGTGCAGACTTCCATTTAGCGATCGCACTTGCGGCTGGAATTACCGTCATTCTGGCAACACAGCTAGGCTTTCCGATTTCGACCACGCATGGATTAACCGGAGCGCTCGTCGGTGCTGGATTGGTTGCGATTGGTACTCATGTTAATTTCGCAGCATTACAAAAATCATTTCTCTTACCATTGTTGTTAAGCCCTATCTTGGCGATTCCTTTAGCAATGATGGCGTATTCTACTGCTCATTACTTCCGACTTAAACTTGGAATTGAAAAAGATAATTGCGTTTGTGTGGGTGAAACATCGATGCAATTTGCAGATAGTACGATGGCGGTCGGCGCTCCATCTCTCACAACTGGCACGATTGAGGATTGCAATCAACGCTATCTTGGCAAAGTTTGGGGCGTGAAAAACCAACGCTTGATTGATGCGGCTCATTTTCTCAGTGCAGGAGTGGTCAGTTTTGCGAGAGGCTTAAACGATACGCCCAAAATTGTGCCCTTGATGATGGGAATTCAGGCAGTATCAATGCAAGGAGGGGCATTTGCGATCGCGGTTTTAATGGCGATCGGGGGTTTGCTCAATGCGCGACGAGTTGCCGACACCATGAGCAAACGCATTACTTCGATGAATGCAGGACAAGGATTTAGCGCAAACTTGATTACTGGAATTCTGGTGATTGCTGCGAGTCGATTTGGATTACCTGTCTCAACGACGCATGTTTCTGTGGGTTCAATCTTTGGAGTGGGATTGATTTCTCGTCAGGCAAACGCGAAAGTGTTTACCCAAATTCTGTTGTCTTGGGTTTTAACTTTACCGATCGCAGCCGCTCTGAGTGCCTTCTTTTACTGGATTTTGCATCGATAACTAAATCTGCCCTGTACAAAGAATCGATCTCTGCGGTTCGATCGGCTGAAGCCCCCTAAATCCCCCAAGTTTGGGGGGCTTTGAAGCGTGAGAGCGGCTTAAAGTTTAGGGAATTTCCCTGGCTCAAAATCTTCTACTTTGTAAGGTTTGAAGCGTGAGAAAGTTTTGAAATCCAGAAGATTCGTCCAGCTCAAAGTCCCCCAGAATTGGGGGATTTAGGGGGCACGATCCGATCAAACCGTAGCGAAAATACCTCGTGACTAACACGAATGATTAAACGCTAAGGAACAAAAAGGAGTCACACCGCTTCAACTGAAAATGGATCTCACAATGATAAGATCCGAAAGTTCCAAGTAGTCCTACTAGCATTCTGCAAAATTCATGGCTCATCTGAGAACGATTCAACCCCTTTCACTCGCTGGCATTCTTTCGCTCTCAATGCTTGCAGGTGTGATGCTCAAAGCTCCGTCCGTTCAGGCACAATCGCCTGGTCAAGCTCGTCCGATCAGTCCCAATGATCCCAATGTCGTGCGCCCAACGGCGGTTCAGGGTAGCGGTTTACTAAGTTTGCAGGGTGGGCAACGGCTGATGGATGAAGCTGATCAAGCTGTTAAAGCGCAGAATCTACCAGTGGCACTGAAAAAGCTTCAAGAAGCTCGCCAAGTTTACAATCAGCTCTCGAATTTCTATCAAGAGTTAGCCGCTAGCTTCTCTGGTGTTGATACTCGTGTCGCGGATAGTCAGCGTCAAAAAGCGCTGGAAACTGCACAATTGCGAGATCAAGCAACCTACCGTTTAGCGCTCGTCCATCGAGCAATGAACCAATCCGAGTTAGCGGTTCCACTGTTGGTACAGATCATCCGAAGCCAACAACCGACCCGCGATTTAGGAAAGCAAGCGTATCAACAATTACTAGAAATGGGCTTTGTTGATGTGGCTTATCCTCGGACTGCGGATCAGCCAGCAAATCGATAAATAAAGCGCGATCGACGAATGAAGCTGAGTTTAATTACTGCTACTCATCGTCGATCGCATTTTCTCAGATCTCGCGCTCTTCCCAGTGTTTTGAATCAATCCGATTGTGAGTTTGAATGGATTGTCATCAATGATGGACGAGATATTGCAACTCGTGAATTAATCGAGCCATTCAAGACTGTTATTTATCGAGAAATTGATCATTCTGATCGCGGTTTCGGATTGTGTATTGCTCGAAACTTAGGATTATCAATTGCAACAGGTGAGATAGTTTCGTATCTCGATGATGATAATGCGATCGCGCCTCAATTTGTCGCAGAAATCAAAGCTTTTTTTCATCAAAATTCTCAAATTCGATGTTGTATGGTTCAACAGCATCGTAGAAGAAACATTATTCAAAATGATCAATTGATCAAGCAAGGGAAACCATTTATTTCTCCTGCTGCAAATAGCACTGTGAGAGAT
>JADEXW010000153.1 GCA_015206935.1 Pseudanabaenaceae cyanobacterium LEGE 13415
GTAAAACGTAATGTCGATCGCGCCTAACGGAATTTCGACATTTTCTAAAACGGTAATTTGATCACAAATCGTTTTCGCTAATGGAACACCTCTGGTATGGATTCCGAGCAAGACCAATTTTGATAAATCTCCCGATCGCTCAATAATTTGTGAAGCGAGTCGATTGACAGTTCGACGTAATTCTTCAGCAGACAGAATCTCAAGTCGTTCTTCCGGCATGATGCGATCGTTTAAACAGGTATAGCGTTTAGCGTACAAGGAAAATTGATCCACCCTACGTCAATTTTGTATTTGTTCGATCTAGGGGTTGATCATATCAAGCTACAAAAAATCTCCGATTTCATTTAGAAACCGGAGATCCCACCTTAGATCAAAAAATCATTAAGCTTCTTCAGCTTCTTCAGCTTTCGGCTCGTCCTGCTTCACCGTCAAATACCGAATCACTTCATTACTCAACCGCATCGCACGTTCCATCGGTGCAACCTGGCTGCCATCTGCCTTAAAATTCATCTGCACGTAAATGCCTTCACGCTGCTTATCGATTTCGTAAGCCAATCGACGCTTACCCCGGTGCTGAGTCTGTAGAATCTCTGCACCATTATCTTTCAGGATCGATTGATACTTGTCGATCGCACCATCCACCGCTTCGTCCCCGATGTCAGGACGCAAGATATACATCGTTTCATACAACTGACTCATTCAAACAAACTCCTTACGGACTAAATGGCTCTTTCGGCTTATTTTTGTCTCTCCGAAATCCAGTAAATCGCACTTGATTTAGACAGAGAAACCCCAATAATGAAAGGGCAAGGACTTACAATTCTATACCATCCTGTGAATTCGTCGCTTCCAATCCCCGCTCTATAAAACTCATTTTGGTTATCCTCATGGCACAGCGTTATGTCCGCGTTCAAACTCCTGACGGGAAAATCTACTATGGATTGCTGCAAATCGATCGTACTGTTCAGGTTTTGGATGCTCCCCCCTGGCTAAAAGGACAACCGACTGAGCAGCGATTGAGCGAGTATCGTCTCCTTGCCCCCTGTGCCCCTTCCAAAATCATCGCAGTGGGTAAGAATTACGCGAATCATGCTGCCGAAATGGGGACACCGCTTCCAGAAGAGCCGCTATTGTTTCTCAAGCCTTCAACCACGGTGATCGCGATGGATTCTGAGATCTTTTATCCGCCTCAATCTCAGCGCGTGGATTATGAAGGCGAATTGGCGCTAGTGATTGGCGATCGAGTCAGGGATTGTCCACCCCAAGACGCTCATAGCAAAATTTGGGGATATACGATCGCGAATGATGTGACGGCGCGAGATTTGCAAAAAAAAGATGGACAGTGGACGCGAGCGAAAGGCTTCGATACGTTCTGTCCATTAGGTCCTTGGATTGTGCGCGAGATCAGTCCTGATGCTCGGATTCAAACATTTCTCAACGATGTTTCCGTTCAATCCGCCTCGATCGGGGAGATGGTTTTTCTGCCCCATGTACTGGTGTCTTATATCAGTCAAGTGATGACGCTACTTCCTGGCGATGTCATTCTCACAGGCACTCCAGAAGGAGTCGGCGGAATGCAGGCAGGCGATCGCGTTCGAGTTGAAATCGAAGGAATTGGCTTTCTCGAAAATACGGTCAGAATGAAAATCCCAACTCGCCAAACGCAACTTCAGGATTAACGCACCTGCATATAAACCGCATCCGAAATGGTCGGAATCTCGGCATAGCGTCCGAGTGCCGTTTGCACGATCGAATATCCTACGGCTGCAATCGTGCCCAGGAATACGGCATTAAACAGGGTTTGGGTCAGTAATCCCATGCCAAAAATCGGAGCCAGTGCATATTGCCATACGATCGCAATCAAACTCAGGACAATCCCAAATAGAATCGCCTGCATCGTATTAAAGCGAATAAAGTGGGCGATATTCTCGTTTCTCACTACGAGCAAGAACAACGCAAAAAAGACGATCAGCGGAATAAATCCGGTATAAATCGACAGTAAAGGCGCTAAAGGCGTTGCCACTAAATTGACTAACGGACTAATAAACGAGTCCGTTACGATTAAAATTCGTCCCACAAAGCCGACCACATCCAGCAGCGGCAAAAGATAGACCAGAGAAGCAAAAATGCGATCGGACACCGTTGTAGATCCGCGCCACGTCATAACTTATTTCTCCTAAATCCATATCAAAGAGATATGCCCAGAATAGCGCACCCGGCACGATTCCTACTCAATATTGGCGATCCTAAATCCCATTTGGCACTCAAACTGAGCTGGAAGCTTCTCTCCCATTTGACTAATCGCCTGACCACAGCGCAATTGTCCCTGTCGCCATCGCGGTTGTCCACTTTGGTCTGCCATCAAGCATCCTTGACACACTTGTTGAACTGAAAGGAGTCGATCGTTCGCTAGAACTACTAACATCACGCCTCCAATTTTTCTATCCTTTACGACTTCGTTATCCGTACCGACGCTTCGCCGAAACGTCTTGAGCGATTCACCCAAATGCTCTCTTAACCCAATTGTAGAGCAGCTTTCCGAAAAGCAAAGAGAACTGTGATACAGCTTAAACCCGATTTGCAGTTTTGATATATTTCTGAAACCAATGATTTTCGTCAGTGACTTTAATCTCAACTGCTTGAATGAACTGACTAAATTCTTCAATCAAAGCAGGATTTCGCCAGCCTTGCTTGGTTTCTTCTGCAATAATTCGCAGGGCTTCTTCGGCTGGAAACGCTTTCTTATAAGGGCGTTCACTCGTTAGCGCATCATAGATATCAATCACTTGAAACACTTGCGCCAAAAATGGAATGCGATCGCCCTCCAAACCATCCGGATATCCCGATCCATCCCACCGCTCATGATGATGTCGAATAATTGGAACGACTCCCCGCATCGTCCGCAACGGCTGACAAATCTTCTCACCGATTAAGACATGCTCTTTCATGATCTGGAATTCTTCAGGAGTCAGCCTGCCCCGTTTCAGCAGCACATCATCCGGGATTCCAACTTTACCAATATCGTGCAGATAGCCACCCCACATCAGATCGCGAATTTGCGATCGCGTTAATCCCAAAAATTCCCCAAATGCTTTCCCCCGCATGACCAGCCGTTCACAGTGATCACCCGTATTCGGATCGCGACTTTCAACCGTTCTCGCGATCGAAAATAAGACCTTTTCTGCATGATCTAAATCTTCGTTCAGGCGTTTCTGACGAATCAGCGATTTGACTCGTGCTGAAAGTTCCAACTGATCAAATGGCTTGGTGAGAAAATCGTCGCCGCCTGCTTCAATTCCTCGGAGGCGCGATCGTCGATCGTCTAATGCCGTGATAAATACGATCGGAGTGAGACGGGTATGTTCGTCTTGCTTAAGCCGCCGACAAACTTCGTACCCATCCATTCCGGGCATCATCACATCCAGCAAAATTAGATCCGGATTTGTTTCATGCAGTTGGGATAATGCAGCAGCACCACTTTCTGCTTCTACGACATCGTAGCCTTCGACAGAGAGGAGTGCTACAGCGGTCATCCGACTTGAAGGATGATCATCCACAACTAAGATTTTGGGTCGCTCCAAGTCTAGGTCATTCACAAGGAAAACGCCTATATCACTGAACAATATGGGAAAGCAAGAGGCGTGAATCGCCTTGCCCTGTTGCCAGTATGGGCAAAGTCATTCTTAAAACAATCAGGTGTTTTACAGAGAATTATTCAACGCTTTCATTCACTGGGAAGCGATCGAGCAGTTGAATTGCCCGGATTGCATTTGTCCGAATGGCTTGTGAAAGATTCGGTGTGTGCGGAATTTGAGACAGCAGATCTAAGGTACGCCGCAAGATTCTGACGACATCTCCTTCATCTAAGCTGGTATTGCTACAGAGTTCTACCCAATCGGCTCCCAGTGCCCATTGTTCAACTAAGCCCACTAATTCATCTTCAAGCCAGACTGGGAACGCGACTTGATAACGGCGTTGGAGTTGGAACAATTGGCGACGAATGCTGCGAAGCTCACTTAAAGCTTCGAGAACCGGATTGGAGACATCGTACCGAGTCCAAGTATCCGGACGAGACACTTCAGTCACAAGAGCCGCACAAGCCGCTGCAAAATGATGCGGATCGAGATGATCCAGTTCACCGGATGTAAGTGCAAGACCCAGCCAGAGTTCGTTATCGCCTCGAATGGCAGCAGTTGCTTGTCCTAGAACGGTTGGCGCGAGGTCATCAAGACAACCAAATCGCCGTAAGATTTCGATGAGCGCCACGAATTCTTCCCAGTGACGCTGTGTTTTTTCATCGAGTTTGGCTTGTCGATCGTTGATTTCTTCTCTTAAAGTTTCCATCCGCCGCTGTCGCTTCAATGTTTGGGGACGGTTGCCCCATTGGTGAACGGGATGGGCTTCCATTTGTGCCTGTACCGCGTTCATTCGTTGATGCTGGGCATAAACTTCAGGCGCTTCATCGGGGAGTCCAGGCGGATCGGGGATCAGTTGAGCGATCGCAGTACTCTCTTCAGTTCCTTTACGAGTCTGTCCTGGTTTGAACACCAACTCAGGTGGCGGAGTTAGATGATCTACCTCTTTTAATCGAGGAATTTCACCGCGTAACGCTGCGACATCTGCCACGGATGCAACATACCAACGATTGCTTTGTCCCAAACAAATGAGATAGGGAAACTGACCAGAACCAGGAATTTTCGTCACAAGAACGGCAGGAATAACGGAATTTCCGTCACCTTTCAGTGACAAAATCGTGCCTGCAACGGCAAATTGAAGCGCGATCGCTCTTTCTCCAGCTTGCATTTCATCGGCTTGATGTTGCAGAGTTTTGAGCAATCGTTTCTCTTCTTTGAGCCGTTCTTGCAGCTTTTCGTATTGCGCTAACAACTTCCAATCGACTTCAGACACGATCGATTCAAGTTGCTTCAGTTCGTGTTTGCAGCGTTCGAGTTCTTGCTGTTGTGGCTTTAAGTAAAGCGTAGAAAGATATTGCCCAAAACTTCGCTCGATTAAGGCGCGAACTTCCTCGATCGAATGAGTTTGCAGCAAGTTTAAGACCATGCCGTAACTCGGTGTGAATTGGCTAACTAACGGATCGGCTCCTGAAGTTGCCAAATATGCGGCTTCTTTCGCGCCCTCGAATGGCGTTTGAACCGTGACGACAAAACCTCGATCGTCCATTCCGCGTCGTCCTGCCCGTCCCGACATTTGCAGAAATTCAGACGGATTCAGTAAACGATGTCCTGCATCTGTCCGCTTAGATAGACTTGAAACAACTGTTGTTCGAGCAGGCATATTAATTCCCGCTGCCAGTGTTTCAGTGGCAAAGACGACTTTAATTAAACCGTCTTGAAACAGTTCTTCGACTAACCCTTTCCAAGCTGGAAGAATTCCGGCGTGGTGGGCTGCAATGCCGCGATACAACGGTTCAACTTGTCCCGCCCGTCCCGCTTCAGGATTACGATCGAGAAACGCATCAATTCGCTCTTTCAGTTGTGCGGTTTCCGCTTCATTTACCAGCGTCAAATTCGCCAACTCTGTGACGGCTTTATCACAGCCGCGCCGACTGAAAATGAAGTAAATCGCAGGCAACATATCTTTTGCTGCCAATTGGCTAATCACAAAGGATAAACTTGGACACTCTGGACGAGGTGCGCCCCGCTGATTCGCTCCTCTCGGACGATATTGAGCGCGTTTCGGTTTGAGACGAGGACTCAATCGTTTGCCTGTCTCATCCAGTAGCGGAAACAATCCTTTCGTATTACAAAACGAGAATTGCAGCGGAACCGGACGAAAATCTGAATAAATTAGCTCAGTCGGCCCGTGAACTTGATCGATCCAATCTGTAAGCTGATCGCTATTTGCCACCGTTGCAGAGAGGGCAACCAGTTGAATTTCGGATGGACAGTAAATGATCGACTCTTCCCAGACTGTGCCGCGTTGTCGATCGTTCATGTAGTGACATTCATCTAGCACCACGGCTTCAACCCCGACTAAAGAAGTTCCCACTTCCCCGATCGGTGTTCCATAAAGCATATTTCGGAAAATCTCGGTCGTCATCACGAGAATTGGAGCATCCCGATTGATTGATATGTCTCCCGTGAGTAGCCCCACGTTTTCGGCTCCAAACTGATCCCGAAAGTCTCGCAGCTTCTGATTAGAAAGAGCTTTTAGCGGTGTGGTGTAGAAAACTCGACGATTTGCCGCCAGCGCTCGATGAATCGCATACTCTCCGATCAAAGTTTTACCCGAACCTGTTGGAGCGCAGACAACGACTGATTTTCCCGCCTCCAGTGCAGCGATCGCTTGCAATTGAAATTCATCCAGTTCAAATGGATAAAGTTGAGCGAGATCGACTCTAGGAGAGGAAATATTCACCACAAAAGGCAACTCGTCGTTTAAGTAAAGATTTTTTTATCCTAGCGCGATTCACGTCTCTCTATGTACTGAATTGACGATCGAAAAAGTTCATTCGATCGCGCCGTGACATCTTGAAGTAGAGTAAATTATTCTATGCTTTGGTCTGGGGTTCGGAGCGGGAATATGGCGGTAGATAGCTCGATCGATGCAATGTGGTCTGATGTACTTGAGATCCAAAAACTCAAATTCAGTCCGCCCACATTCGATACCTGGGTCAAAAGTGCTGTTCCTGAAGAGTTAACGGATACCTGCTTGATCCTCCGTACAGCGAATCCTTTTGCCCAAAATTGGATTCAAAAGCACTATATGAAAACGGTCAAAGAAGCCGTTCATGACATCGTTGGGCGACCGGTCGAAGTGCAGTTCCGCTTTGTGCCGAGTGCCGAAAGCGATGATGCAGAATTGTTCTATCCATTCGTGGCAGAAACGCCACCGCTTCCAGAGTTGCCGATTCAATCTCCTCGATCGAGTAATTCAACCGATCTCAATTCAAAATATGTTTTCTCGCGGTTAGTCGTGGGCCCAAATAACCGAATGGCTCACGCGGCATCGCTCGCAGTGGCAGAATCTCCTGGACGTGAGTTCAATCCTTTATTTCTCTGTGGCGGCGTTGGATTGGGTAAAACTCATTTGATGCAAGCGATCGGGCATTATCGACTCGAAATTTCTGCGGATGCCAAAGTCTTTTATGTCTCGACTGAGAAATTTACGAACGATTTGATTACTGCGATTCGTAAAGACGACTTACAAAGTTTTCGCGATCGCTACAGAGCGGCGGATGTGTTACTAGTCGATGACATTCAATTCATCGAAGGGAAAGAATATACTCAAGAAGAATTTTTCCATACGTTTAATACACTACATGAGGCTGGAAAGCAGGTTGTACTTGCTTCTGATCGTCCACCGAATCAGATTCCACGCTTGCAAGAACGGCTTTGTTCTCGGTTTTCAATGGGCTTGATCGCAGACATTCAACCACCCGATCTTGAAACTCGGATGGCGATTCTGCAAAAGAAAGCTGAATACGAGAACATGCGCCTGCCGCGAGATGTGATCGAGTACATTGCCTCAAGCTATACCTCGAACATTCGGGAATTAGAAGGAGCGCTGATTCGGGCTGTCGCGTATATTTCGATCTCTGGACTGCCAATGACGGTCGAAAATATTGCTCCGATGTTGAATCCGCCTGTTGAAAAAGTTGAAGCTTCTCCAGAAGTTGTGATCAACGCCGTTTCCGAAGCATTTGGAGTGTCGATCGAGGATTTGAAAGGCAATTCCCGCCGCCGAGAAATCAGCGTGGCGCGTCAAGTGGGTATGTATTTAATGCGGCATCATACGGAATTGAGCCTACCGAAAATCGGTGAAGTCTTTGGTGGAAAAGATCACACCACGGTCATGTATAGCTGCGAAAAAATCGGACAGCTAAAAGACAAAGATTCAAGCATGGCGCAGACTCTACGGCAACTTGGCGATCGAATTAACCTCGCCAGTCAGGGACGAAAATAATCCTTGAAATCGATCGATTATCGGAAAGCAGGCGTAAAACCCCGCTCGTTCACGACGGGGATATCAGCCGAAGCGCGTGAGCGCTAATCTCCTAGATCTCAACACAGAAAGACTTTCAACCCATCTTATGATGAATGTGCTATCACAAGATTGTCGTGATTAGAGAGGGCTTCGCCAAGTGCAAGCAACGAATCATGCTTGTTTTAGAGTTCAAAAGCTACGGTAAAGCGGCACAGTTCAACGGTATTGATGAAGCGATTCGGACAACTCAGTTCATCCGAAATAAGTCGATTCGATTGTGGATGGATGGTGGTGCTAAATCCTGCTTTGACCTCAATAAATACTGTGCGGTATTAGCGAAAGAATTTGACTTTGCAAATAAGCTGAATTCACAAGCGCGTCAATCGGCATCAGAACGAGCATGGTCGTCTATCACGCGATTCTATGACAACTGCAAGAAACAGATTCCTGGTAAGAAAGGGTTTCCGCAATTCCAGAAAGATTGCCGCTCAGTTGAGTACAAAACCTCTGGATGGAAATTAGCAGACGACCGGAAATCAATCACCTTTACCGATAAGTGCGGTATCGGTCGATTGAAGCTGAAAGGAACACGCGATTTGCACTTCTATCAACCCGACCAAATCAAACGGGTGAGACTGGTGAAACGTGCAGATGGCTACTCTGTTCAATTCTGCGTTTCTGTAGACCGAATCGAAACGGTTGAACCGTCTGGAAGCGCTATCGGGTTAGATGCTGGATTAAACGACTTCTACACCGATAGCAACAATCAGACCGTTAATAACCCGCGCTTTCTCCGTAAAGGTGAGAGACGGTTGAAAAAGGCTCAAAAGCGCGTTTCTAAACGGGTGAAAGGGTCAATCAACAGACGAAAAGCAAGACAGGTTTTGGGTAAGCGCCATCTCAAAATAAGTAGGCAACGTAAAGATCATGCGGTAAAACTCGCACGATGCGTTATCACATCAAACGATGTAGTCGCCTACGAAGATTTGAGAATTAAAAATATGGTGCGGAATCATTGTCTTGCCAAGTCGATTAACGATGCTTCTTGGTATCAGTTCCGAGTTTGGTTGGAATACTTCGGCAAAGTGTTCGGCAAGATCACGATTGCCGTAACGCCTAACGGAACAAGTCAAGAATGCTCTCAATGCGGCACTATGGTTAAAAAGTCGCTCTCAACTCGCACTCATGCTTGTCAGTGTGGATGCGTGTTAGACCGTGACCACAATGCCGCGAGAAACATCCTGAGTCGGGGATTAAGTACCGTAGGGCATACGGGAACTTCCATGCTAGACATGGGAATCGCTTGGGGAGATGAAGCCTCTACTCATGCTGGTGCGAACCTGCTTGAGCAAGCCTTGTCGGAGATCCAAGAATCTCCGTGGCTTCAGCCCGGAGAGTGTCAACCTGTTTGAGAACTGTCCATCACCCATGACAGAACTCAAAAAAGCCTCTAGAGTGTAATGGCACAATCTCCGATTGAATTCTGTTTAAGAAAGTGTCTGATATTTTGGCTGAACTGAGCCACGGGCAATTGCTGATGGTCAATAGCCGTAGACGCAATGGATTAATTATCTATAAGCAATTTCATGCTGAGTTTGCAGGTCCGGGAGCAGCGGTGGGGAATTTGCTCGATCGAGATTGCAAAGGAGTGTTGGCGGTTGGGGATCTGTCGCTGGTCTCTCCGAAAGCACACGAGGATCGACAAAAGGCATATTTGATTCGTCGCCAGTGGATTCGATTAACGCAGCAAATTACGGATAATCCGTTGCCGTTTCAGCGGGTGCAAATGATTTTGAATCAGTTTGAAAATTATTTTGGAGCGGAGTTGGTGGCTCGAATGCCGAGTGAGGCGTTTGCGTTGATGGTGGGGGTGTTGCCGCAGACGGTTGAAATCGTGCGGTATTGTCCGGATCATTCAGGGATGAAAGGGCGGAGTTGATCTGAAGACTCTCGATCGCTTTCCTACCCTTTATACACTTTATACAT
>JADEXW010000723.1 GCA_015206935.1 Pseudanabaenaceae cyanobacterium LEGE 13415
TAGCCCCCAAGTTTGGGGGAACAAGATCCGGAAGTCCCCCAGAATTGGGGGATTTAGGGGGCACGATCAATCAGCAACGAAGCGAATTAGATTTGTGTGTACACAGTAGCATTTTTTAGACTGAGACTTCATAGTTCACAGTTCCTAGCCAAGGGGCTTGAGGTTGTTGATAGGGCTTGAAGCTCAAAGGTGCAAACTTTCCTTTTCGATTAAGATGCGACATAAAATGCAGTGAACCTTGAAGCAAGTCAGCACTCAGCAAATCGCGCTCAGGAGTCGATCGAAGTTTTTGCGTAAACGATTTCATAATTTGCTTCAGTCGTCCTGCATTCTGTGAGAGTTCGAGATAAGCAAACGTTGCATTGCGAATCTCTGCTTCAATCTTCGCAGGATTGGTCAGTATTTGATTCTCGAAAATTCCATTAAAACGACGCTGCACAAAGGTTTTAACGTGATCTGAATAGAGAATTGTTTGATATTTTTGCATTGCTTCAGATAGACGAATTTGCTTGTCCCGGTTAATGATTTCACCCACTGTCCAAGCTGCAATATTCGCTGAATGATCTGAATCTGAAGCAAATCGATCGAGGGCTTCCCGCAGCGATTTCAAGTTACCAGGTTTAGAACGAAAAAGCTCGATCGCTGATCCAATATCTCCTGCCCAAGAAGTGTGATCACCTGTCCAGCGCGTAAAGTCCGACCACTGCAATCCAGGCTGATCGATTTGGTCAGACAATGCGGCGATGAAGTGTCCAAAATCGGTTGGTTCGCCTGCAAATAGAATCTCTTGGTCTAACTTTGCTTCGATAAATTCCTGCTCAAATCCCGTTACGATCGTCCAAGCTTTCGTGGTGTAGCTCAACTTAGTATAGCCGCGTAATCGGTTCGTAATTTCGTAAGCGGAAGCATCCGGGTGCGATTGTTCAAAGCTGCGAATGAATTCCAAAACGCTTGAGAAGTCCGTCATAGATTTTACAAAAAATACTGTGCCTAGGTTAGACACAGTACATGATGAAGATGCTACGGAATGACTATCCTCTTAATTTTTGCGTTGTCTCAACTAAACTTTGAGCAAAGCCATCAAATCGCTTTGATAGTCCTTCATCGAGCAATTTACCCTCTTCGCTAAATGCCTTCCAAGCTTGCCCGACTGCGATCTGTTCGGGAATTGTCCATGCGTGAATCCATCGCAAAATAATCCGTAAATCGTTGAGTGAATTACTGTTCGACTGTCCACCCAGCACACTAATTACGCCTGTTACTTTTCCGGTAAATTCCTCAAAGCCCATCAAATCCAGTGCGTTCTTCAAAACACCGCTGACGCTGCCGTGATACTCTGGAGTCGCTAAAATCACTGCATCCGCTTCACTGACTGTTTGTTTGAGCTTGGCAACCCCTGGATAATCCGGATAATCGTCGCTACCATCACAGAAGGGGAGGTTCAGCGATCGTAAGTCCAAAATCTCCACTTCCGCTCCCAATGCGGCAATGCGATCGATGGCAACTTTAAGTGCCTGCTGACTATACGAGCCGGGTCTTAAACTTCCAGCGATGCCAACTACTTTCACCATTGAGCTGATTCCTTGGAAACGGTATGCTATCATCATAGACAAAATAAAGTCGTAATGACTACGCCTTGAGCGGGAATCTCTACTTCAAACGGTTCGGTTAGAAAAAATCAGGAGTACGTTCGATGACACAGGCGCTTGAACTCACACAGCTAGACAGTCCTCAAGAATGGGATTTGTCTGATCTCTACAAAGGCTTTGATGATCCGCGATTGACGCAGGATCTTGAATCGTTGCAAACCGAAGCCAGCGGATTTCGCGAATCGTTTCGGGGCAAAGTGAAGGATTTAAGTCCGGAGCAATTGGCAGAGTGCTTTAAAGCATTGGAATCGATCGCTGAAAAGTCAGGCTATCTTTATGCGTTCCCTTCTCTAATTTTTAGTGCTGATACTCGCAACACTGAGGCAAAACAATTTCTCGACAAAGTAATGGAAGCGCTGACAAATGTAGAGAATCAGCTATTGTTCTTTGATCTCGAACTTCAGAAGTTAGAAGCCTCGAAGTTTGAAGAACTGCAAAAAGCGTCTGTTCTTTCCGCTTATCAACATTATCTAAATCGAATTGCAAAATATCGTCCTCACACGCTTTCTGAGGAAGTCGAACAAACCCGAAATCAGGATAGTTTGACTGGGCGACAAGCTTTTATTCAACTGCGATCGGTACACTTGGGCGAACAAGAATACGAGCCTGTAACAACTCCCGACGGTCGCACTGTGAACACTGAATCGGAATTGAGCGCACTGCTTTATCATCCCGATCCAAAGATTCGCACCGCAGGTTATCAGTCCGTCCGCAAAGTGATGAAGCAACACAATTCGCTGTATGCTTACATCATGAACACGGTGGCGCAGGATCACAAGATCGAAAATCAGATGCGGGGATATGAATCGACCTTGCAGAAGCAACTTTTAGTCGATGAAGTATCTGAGCCTGTGTTCCGAGCAATCATGTCAGGAACAGGCGATCGATTTGATCTCTTCCAACGCTACTACAATCTGAAAGGTCAAGCGATCGGACAAAAGATTCGTACTGCTGATCTATATGCGCCTTGGACAACTGAAGCGGCTCCCCCTGTCACTTACAAATCAGGTGTCGAGACTTTACTGGCAGCATTAGATCAGTTCGATGC
>JADEXW010000724.1 GCA_015206935.1 Pseudanabaenaceae cyanobacterium LEGE 13415
CCATCTAACTGCGCCAGCACTTGACCCGATCGCACCGAATCACCCACATTCACGCGAATGTCCGTGATTCTGCCTTCTGCTTGCGATCGCAGTGAAACCTCTCGAAACGGTCGCGTTGTTCCGGTGTAAGTTTGTTCTTGATTTAAACTACCAACCTCCGCGACAGTCGTATCAACTGCAACTGCTCCACCTTGCTGATTCTGCGGATTAGGTTGTTGTTGAGCATCACCCGCTGGAATTAGATTGCAGCCACCCAGAAGCAATGCTCCAGCGAGTCCGAGATGGCTGAACGTTAAGCGGACAGGAACCGGAAGTCGCATCATGATGAATTGGACAGCGCTGCGAATTGACCTTCACAGTATTTAATATTTTGTATTCTAACTGTATCAATCCATAGGCTGAAGTTGAGTCGCATTGCAAGACTGAACGACGATCGCTATTTCTTCCAAAAGAAAGACGAATTCCAAAGCCAGATTGCAAAAATCGAAGCAGGTGTGAGGCGAATGTTTGCAATTCTTGAAGAGGACGAAGGATTATGGCAGATTCAATTCGGACAATTGACGTAGATACAACGATTTCGGCACTTCAGCAAGGGTTGACTTCGATTCCAGTCGAAGAAGCGATCGCGGTGATTGAAAGCTGGCAACAACAGCTTCAGGGCACGGATTTGGCTGAAGATCTAGGCGACCTGAAAGCGGCACTCCAACAAGGTGATGCAAGTGCAATTTCTCAGATCATGATTGACCTGGGTGAAGATACTTCGGAAGCTGCGGCAGATGCAACCGGAGATGTTGCCGTGAAGGTCGAACAATTGGGCGAATTGTTGTCGCAAGCTGGCGAATCGTTGGCGTAACTTTGAATCGCTCTACCGTGTATACACAAGGCTTGAATGGCTTTGATTGGGTTGACTTCTGCGTGCTAAATTCCCTGGGACTTTGGCTGGAGAACTCGAAAGGTCGATCGACGATTCGAGCTTTATGTATACACGGTAGAGACTTTCCCTTAAAGCGCTTTGAAATAGGGGATGAAGTGACCTACGATCGCTTCTGGAAAGTCTTAAGATCAGTTTTATTGGCGGCAAGTTGAGGAAAAATCAATGCTACGACAACTAGGCTTATGGCTCATCTGGCTTGGGTTTATTGTGTATGTCATTGGGTTTGCTCCACCGTTAAACATTAGCTTGCCGCAACTGTTGAATCCAGTCGTACTCTCTGCGTTTAGCATGGTTGGGATTTGGCTCCTCATCTATAGCTGTCTTGTCTTTGTAGATGGCAGAATGCAGCGAATTCCAGCATGGGCATTTATGTTAGGCACGATCGCGTCTGGAACGATCGCACTTATTCCCTACCTTGCCTTACGCGAACCCAATGATCAATTCACGGGCGGGAAAGATCCTTGGTTAGCAATCATGGATTCAAAGACTACAGGCATCATTCTTACGGTTAGTACGATCGCTTTATTATTGTTTGCGATCGTATTTGGAGATTGGTGCTTGTTCATTAAATCCTTTCAAACAGACAAATTCATTCATGGAATGACCCTTGCATTGTGCTTATTTGCAGTGTTATTCCCATATCCAACCTTGCTGAGTGATGACATGGCGCGACGTGGATTGATGAAAGAATCCCAATTCTTCTGGATTGTTGCACTAATTCCGCTATTTGGCCCGCTCGCTTATCTTTGCCTACGTCCAAATATTCCTGCATCAAAGTGATTCGTCCGATAGATTAATTTCAGCGATATTTCTTTTACAATCCGCAAAGCTAGAAAAAAATCGCTATGCAGGATTTTAGTCAACTGCTGAAAGAGAATATCGATCGCATCAAAACAGATTGGGCGGACGCGGTGGCAAGCGATCGACAAATTCGCAGTGCTGATACCTTGAGCCGAACAGCGATCGAGGATCACATTGATGATGTGCTGCTCGCCATGTCGGTTTCGCTCTCACAAACGGAAGGTGATGATGATGCGACGATTGCCAAAGCTAGCCTTTCTCATGGCGTTCTTCGGGCGACTCAAGGCTTTGACCCAAGCGAAATCGCTCAAGAATATCATCTGCTTCGCAAAACGATTTTTAATATAATTCGATCGGAGTTATTAACCGGAACGCCTGAAGAATTGTTCCGAGCAGTGAGCGTGATTGATTCTGTGATTGATTTAGCAATTTCTAAATGCTTCAAAAGCTATGTTGCTGAACGATTGCACGAATTAGAACAAGTCCGAAATCAACTCGGAATTACTGTTTCAGAACTCAAACGATTAGCTCGATCGAGTGAAGATAATCTTTCGATTCTCGCTCACGAACTTAAAACTCCGCTGACTTCGATTATTGGATACGCTGATTTGTTCTTGCGCCAATCTCGACAGGAAACGCGAGATTCTGTCGGAAGTTTGGAACATATTGAACAAGTATTGCGCGGAGGGCGACGATTGTTGCACTTGATCAACGATGCGTTGGAACTATCACGATACGAAGCTGGAAAAATGCAGGTGATTCCAGAAGCGATTAATCTCCAATCATTAATTGCTGCTGTTCTGGACTTAGTGCAACCTTTAATTAGCGATCGAGATTTGCAGCTAATGACCGATCTCGATGATGCTCCAGAAGAAGTGATAACTGATCCGTTTCGATTGCAGCAAGTTCTAACCAATTTAGTCAGTAACGCAATTCGGTACACTGAAACGGGA